>CAXNEG010000186.1:0-3693 GCA_964201305.1 Polaromonas sp. | reverse complement strand
GCCACAGAGTGGCACCGCGTGGTTTTCAACGGTCGCCTGGCCGAGATCGTCGGACAGTACCTGCGCAAAGGCTCGCAGGTTTATGTCGAAGGCAGCTTGCGCACCCGCAAGTGGACCGACAAAGACGGCATTGAAAAATACACCACCGAAATCCGCGCCGACCAGATGCAAATGCTGGGCAGCCGCGAAGGCATGGGTGGCAGCCGCGCAGAAAGCTCAGACGGCGGCGAGCGCCAAAGCTATTCGCGCCCTGCGGCAGCAGCCCCGGCCCAGCGCCCGGCGGGTGCTGCACCGTCCAAAGCCGCCAGCGGTTTTGACGACATGGACGACGACATTCCGTTTTAAAGCGCTTTGAAGCTCACACGTCCGAACTCGCCCGCTTGATGCCGGCGGGTTTTTTCATTTTGGCAACTGCTGCGCCGCTCATTCGCGCGGCTTTTTCTTTGATGAGTAATTGCTGGCCGCTAAGAAATAATTCTTTAGCACTCATTGGCCCAATGGGTATCAAGCTCGGTCTCGAAATTGAACAAAACCACTCTCAGTGAGAGCGACATCTGCGACAAGTTCATCCGCCCGGCCATGGAGCGGGCGGGCTGGAACGGCATGGACCAGATTTACCGCGAGTTTCCGCTGCGCGCTGGTCGGGTCAGCGTGCGCGGCAACAAATCACACCGCGACCAAACCACCGTTCTGCGGGCTGATTACGCGCTGTTTTACAAAGCCAACATCCCCATAGCCACCATCGAAGCCAAGGACAACAACCATGCGATGGGCGCAGGCATGGCCCAAGCCATCAACTACGCCGCGTTGTTGAACGTGCCTTTTTGCTTTTCAAGCAATGGCGACGGTTTTGTGTTCCGTGACGCTACCCTGGCTAATGGCGTGCTGGAGACCAACCTCACGCTCGCCGAATTCCCCTCGCCCCAAGACCTGTGGGAGCGCTACTGCACCTGGAAGGGCTGGACGCCGGCCGTGCGGCATGTCACCGAGTCGGACTACTCCCCCAGCAAAACCCCGCGCTACTACCAGATCAACGCGATCAACCGCACCGTCGAAGCGATTGCCCAAGGGCAAAAACGCGCCATGCGTTCAACGAGGTCGGCTTATTTGGTTTGCAACACACCGCCTGCCAACCCCGTGCCGCCAAGTGGCGCCACACCGTAGAGCGGTTGAAGACGGTATTTAAGTCCTGGGGCGGTGAGGCTCAGACTGCCCACACGGCCAAGCGGCCCTGACACTCAGCCTCTGGGAGCCGTGCGCCTGCCGCCAACATGCTTTGCAAGCCGCTGGCGGCTTCTTTGGGTTTGATCACTTTGTAATCAACTAATTGATCCAGCAACCAAAGTGCACCATGCACATGCAAGCCGTCAGCTTTTGCCTGCTTGCGCAAACGCCCATCACCCGTGAGCAGCGCATAGCCTGTTTGGCAAGCCAGTTGGTAGCAGGAGACATCGGCCAATGAGCTGTTGTTGTGTGCCTGCATCGCTGTGAACAGGGCTGCAGTGGCCTGCTCATCCAGTGTTTTGACCACCAGGCCCCGTTTACGAAGATGCTTGTGGTCAAAGTCGTTTAGTTCATCCAAGACAAAGTCTGTACAACACAGCGTAAAGGGCAGGCCAAACATCGCATCAAGAAGCCCCGCGTTACGGAAGTCAATCCAGATGTTGGTATCGCTGATGTAGACCTGTTGTGTCATGCGCTTTCTGGAAACCGATCAAGCCGAGGGTCCAGCTGCCCCGCGCTGCACTGCAAGAATTCAGCAGCGCGCGACGGCGTAAACAGGTTTTCAGCCAATCCCCTGTAAACCAGAGATTCGAAGCGCCGGGGGTGTTCGCAGGCCAGCGTTTCAGGTTCTTGTTTACGCCAGCCCTTTTTGCTGAATTCGACCATGGCATGGGTGTAGCCGGCATCGGTTAACAAACGCAAGTCTTTCAAGCGACGTAAAGCTACTTGCATGGACACGCCGTAACGCAGTTTGGCGTTCAGCAGTTCGGCAGGAAAAACTCGCGCACGTTGATGGCTTCCGAAGTCCTGAAGCACCCGGCTCTTTGGATAGAGAAACGCGCCGGCAAACCGGTGGCAGCAGGCCTCTTTGACTTTCTCTTCCATGCCGTCAGGCAAGGCCATGACCCAATGGCCCAACTCATGCGCAGCAGTGAAACGAACGCGCTCACCCGGACGCTGACGATTCAGGCCTATCAACACGTGCTGGTTGTCATGCGTGGCAGCGCAAGCACCATCAAAATCTTCCGGCCCATCCAGCAGGGAAACCTTGATGCCGTTTTCTTCCAGTAACTCGGCCAGGTGGGCAATGGCGTCATTGCCAATTTGCAGATTTTCCCGCAGTTGCTGTGCGGCTATTTCAGCGTCATCCGCGCTTGCAACGGGCAGCGATTGAGCCGGCAAGACTTCGACCATGGTTTCAGCTTCAAAGCAGCGTTCCAGCGATTCATAACGCTCTAGATGATCCCGCATTTTTTCGCGCACAGACGCCTGTCGCGTTTGAGACATTTTGGACAGTTTGCGAAATTCGAGCGGAGCCAATTCAATGGCGTCTGAACGGAAGAAGTATTCGGGTTTGACGTTCAGAGCCTTGGCCAACTGAAGAATCCGGGTCGAATTTGGCTTCGACAATCCCTTTTCAAACTTACTGAGCCCTTGTTTACTGATGTCGCCCAAACTGAAAGCGAGGGCCTCCATGCTTAAGCCCCTGAGCACCCGTGCGCGGTGGATTCGATCGTGAATCATGGCTTGCTCCTTAGTTGACGAACTACGGATTATAAAATTTTTTGTCAACCAGCAGGGAATTTTAATTTCCATAGCTATTTGGACTTCCGTCGATGGCAAAAGAACTGATTGCGCGAGACCGAAAACTCAGCCGCCGTTCCTCACATTGCTGCCATGAATCACACCGCCGCCCAGGCACACCTCGCCCTGGTACAGCACGGCGGATTGGCCTGGCGTGACGGCCCATTGGGCTTGCTCGAAATGCAACTCGCACTGCGTGGCGCTGACGGCGTGCAGCACGCAGGCGGCGTCGGCCTGACGGTAGCGGGTTTTGGCTGCCATGGTGCCCGGGTCCGGCGCTCTGCCGGCGACCCAGCTGCAGTCTTGCGCGCTGAGCTCGGTTGACAGCAGCCAGGGGTGGTCGTGGCCCTGCACCACCCACAAGGTATTCGTCTCCAGATCTTTGCGCGCGACAAACCAAGGCTCGTGCTCGCCAGCGCCGCGCTGGCCTTGGGCCTGAATAGCCTTGAGCTTGGCGCCTTTGGTTTTGACGCCGCCTATGCCCAGGCCCTGGCGCTGACCCAGCGTGTAAAAGCTCAGGCCCACGTGTTCACCGAGCACGCGGCCTTTGTCGTTCTTGATCGGGCCGGGGGCTTTGGCGATGTAGCGGTTGAGGAACTCTCGGAAAGGCCGCTCGCCAATAAAGCAGATGCCGGTCGAGTCTTTCTTTTTCGCATTGGGCAGGCCGATTTCGTCAGCGATGCGGCGCACCTCGGTCTTGTGCAGCTCACCCACCGGGAACAGCGTCTTTGACAGTTGCGCCTGATTGAGCCGGTGCAAAAAGTAACTCTGGTCCTTGGCCGGGTCCAGGCCCTTGAGCAACTCGTGCAGGCCGGTGGCTTCGTTCAGGCGCACCCGGGCGTAGTGGCCGGTGGCGATTTTTTCAGCGCCCAGGCGCATGGCGTG
>CAXNEG010000185.1:0-3706 GCA_964201305.1 Polaromonas sp. | reverse complement strand
CCCTCAAGGCACTCACCGCCGCCGTCGCCCTGACGGGCCTGTCCGCTCTGTCGGCCCACGCCCAAGGCGCAGGCACCATCAAGGTCGGCATTTTGCACAGCCTGTCTGGCACCATGGCCATTTCCGAGACTGTGCTCAAAGACACCGTGCTGATGGCCATTGACGAAATCAATGCCAAAGGCGGCGTCATGGGCAAGAAGCTCGAGCCCGTCATCGTGGACCCGGCCTCCAACTGGCCCCTGTTCGCTGAAAAAACCAAGCAGCTGCTCGGTCAAGACAAAGTCTCCGTGATCTTCGGCTGCTGGACATCGGTGTCCCGCAAGTCGGTGTTGCCCGTTGTTGAAGAGATGAACGGCCTGTTGTTCTACCCCGTCCAGTACGAAGGTGAAGAGCTGTCCAAAAACGTGTTTTACACAGGTGCAGCCCCCAACCAGCAGGCCATCCCTGCGGTGGACTACCTGATGAGCAAAGAAGGCGGCGCCGCCAAGCGTTGGGTTCTGCTGGGCACTGACTATGTGTACCCACGCACCACCAACAAAATCCTGCGCGCTTACCTCAAAAGCAAAGGCGTGAAAGACAGCGACATCGACGAGAAATACACACCGTTTGGCCATTCGGATTACCAAACCATCGTGGCTGATGTGAAGAAATTCTCTGCCGGTGGGAAAACCGCTGTGGTTTCCACCATCAACGGTGACTCCAACGTGCCTTTCTACAAAGAACTCGGTAACGCCGGCCTCAAAGCCAAAGACGTGCCCGTGGTCGCCTTCTCTGTGGGCGAAGAAGAACTGCGCGGCGTGGACACCAAGCCGCTGGTCGGTCACCTGGCCGCCTGGAACTACTTCCAGTCGATCAAGAACCTGGCCAATGACGAGTTCATCAAAAAATGGGGCACCTACGCCAAAGCCAAGGGCATCGCCGGTCACAAGGACAAGCCTTTGACCAACGACCCGATGGAAGCGACCTACATCGGCATCAACATGTGGAAGCAAGCGGTTGAAAAAGCCAAGTCCACCGACACCGACAAAGTCATCGCCGCCATGGCCGGTCAGACCTTCAAGGCACCGTCGGGCATCGTCTCCAAGATGGACGAGAAAAACCATCACCTGCACAAGTCTGTCTTCATCGGCGAGATCAAGGCCGACGGTCAGTTCAACGTGGTGTGGAAGACCCCCGGTCCGGTGAAAGCCAAGCCATGGAGCCCGTACATCGAAGGCAACGACAAGAAGCCTGACGAGCCAGCTAAAAAGTAAAGCCTGAACCCCAGGCCAGTTAAAGGCAGCAGCCGCACCTTGTTCGAAAGAAAGAGGTGCGGCTTTTTAGTTTAGGATCCATCCGCGCATTTGCCACGCCGTGGCCTGCTTCTTGCACTTCTTCGGTGCAATGTCACTCAAGGAATTTGCAGCCTGTACTTTTATCTGGTCGAGTACAGGCTACAGACTCATTTTTCAACATTTATGTACAAAGACAGTTCTATTTCTCGCCCGGATCGCTCACTTTTGGTGCGCATCTTGTTCGCGGCTATCCTCTTTTGGTGCGCGGAGGCTGTGCATGCCTTGACGGCAGAGCAAGCCAAGGCCATGGCCATCGGCGGCACCGAGTCGCGCGTACAAGCCCTGGCCAAAGCTGCGGGTGAGCCTGACGAGAAAACGGCCGCCTTCATCCAGGCGCTGGCCGACGACGCCGTCAAAACCGCTGGCGGCCAAGTGCTGCTTGTCAAGGATGGCAAGGCCAGCGACCCCGTGACCGGCGCCGATGTGCCTTTGCCGGCAGATGCCGAGGATGTGATCAACAACAACCTGATGCGCGGCGAGCTCGACAACGTGCTCGCCGCGCTGGCGCTTTTTTCCAAAGATGAAAAACGCCGCCGGCAAGCCATCAAGACCCTGGCCGGCGACAACGACGAGGCGCGTCTGCCCCTGATTGAAAAAGCCTACGCGGCCGAGACGGTGCCGGCGCTCAAAAGCCAGCTTGAGCTGCTGCGGGCCGCCATCCTGCTGGGCAGCAGCGATCAGGCCAAGCGCCTGCAAGCTGCCGGCCTGCTGGCAACGAGTGGTGACCCCAGCACCAAGACCGTCTTGCTGGAACGCTTGAAGTCAGAAACGGATGCTCAAGTCAAAGCCGCTTTGCAAACTTCATTGCGCACGGTTGAAGCCACGCTGGCCCGGGGCGACAAAATCGCCGCCGTTTTCAGCGGCCTCAGTTTAGGCTCCATCTTGCTGCTGGTGGCGCTCGGGCTGGCCATCACCTACGGCCTGATGGGCGTCATCAACATGGCGCACGGCGAGCTGATGATGATCGGCGCTTACGCCACCTACGTGGTGCAGGGCGTTTTCCAGAAATTCTTACCGGGCCTGTTTGACTGGTACCTGCTGGCCTCGGTGCCGGTGGCTTTCATGGCCGCTGCGCTCATGGGTGCGGCGCTAGAGCGCGGCATCATCCGCTTTTTGTACGGTCGCCCGCTCGAAACCCTGCTGGCCACCTGGGGTATCAGCCTGATGCTGCAACAACTGGTGCGCAGCATCTTCGGTGCGCAAAACGTCGGCGTTGAAAACCCCGTGTGGATGAGCGGCGGCGTGCAGGTGCTGGGCAATGTGTCACTGCCCTACAACCGCCTGGTCATCATCGGCTTTGCGATTGCCGTGCTGCTGGGCATGGCCTGGTTGATCAGCCGCACCCGGCTTGGATTGTTTGTGCGCGGCGTCACGCAAAACCGCCCCATTGCCTCTTGCATGGGTGTGAACACTGCCCGCGTGGACACCTATGCTTTTGCGCTGGGTTCCGGCATTGCCGGCCTGGCCGGTTGTGCGCTCAGCCAGGTGGGCAATGTCGGGCCGGACCTCGGGCAAGGCTATATCGTGGACTCTTTCATGGTGGTGGTGCTGGGCGGCGTGGGTCAACTCGCAGGCACTGTCTACGCTGCTTTGGGGCTGGGCATCTTGAATAAATTCCTCGAAGGCTGGACCGGCGCTGTACTGGCCAAGATTGCCGTGCTCGTGCTCATCATCATCTTTATTCAGAAGCGTCCGCAAGGCATCTTCGCCATGAAAGGTCGCTCCGCGGAGGCCTGAGCCATGAACCATACCCGCAAACCTCCCAACTCGCTGACGCCCTACCAGTCGGTGGAGCTTCCCTTTAGAACGCCGCTACTGAGTCGCACCGGCTGGAGTTTTTTCATGCTGGCGCTGATCGCCGTCTGCGCCGTGGCCCCGCTACTTAATTTGTGGCTGCCGCAAGACAGCCCGTACCACATGAGCACCTACGCCGTGGCCTTGCTGGGCAAGATCATGTGCTACGCCATCTGCGCGCTGGCCATGGACTTGATCTGGGGCTACACCGGTATCTTGTCGCTGGGCCACGGTTTGTTTTTTGCCATCGGTGGTTATGCCATGGGGATGTACCTCATGCGCCAGATCGGTCTGGACGGCAACTACAAAAGCACTTTGCCTGACTTCATGGTTTTCCTTGACTGGAAAGTCTTGCCCTGGCACTGGACTTTTTCAGACAGCTTCATCGCCACCTTGTTCCTGATCGTGCTGGTGCCCGCGCTGGTGGCCTTTGTGTTTGGTTACTTCGCCTTTCGCTCGCGCATCAAGGGCGTTTACTTTTCCATCATCACGCAGGCTTTGACTTTTGCCGCCATGCTGCTGTTTTTCCGCAATGAAACCGGCTTTGGCGGCAACAACGGTTTTACTGACTTCAAGCG
>CAXNEG010000184.1:0-3716 GCA_964201305.1 Polaromonas sp. | reverse complement strand
GGCGAGCGCAAACCCAGGCCGGATGGGCCGCCGGCTGGCGCTCAACCCGACCCGATGAAAACCTCCTTTGGCTATATAGGCGCTGAAACTTTCACTCGGCAGCGTCAGGCGCAAGGTCAGCGCCGCCCCGGCGGTGGCGGTGGCGGTGGCGTTGGCGGTGGCGGTGGCGGTGGGCCGCGTCGCGGCGGCTCCGGTAATCGGGGCGGTGGTGCCGGCGGAGGCGGCAGGGGCGGCAATCGCTGAACACTCTCAATGGCGTCTTTTCCTTTTGCCCCGAAGGGATAGGTGCTCAGGTTAAAATCAGAGGCTAAGTTCACATTGAACAGCCCCCAAAATCAAAATTGAAGGACTCCCATGGCTATCGAACGCACTCTCTCCATCATCAAGCCTGACGCTGTCGCCAAGACCGTCATTGGCCAGATCTATGCCCGCTTCGAAGCTGCCGGCCTGAAAATCGTCGCTGCCAAGTTTGTGCATCTCTCGCGTGGCGAGGCAGAGGCTTTTTACGGTGTGCACCGTGCCCGTCCTTTCTTCAAGGATCTGGTGGACTTCATGATCTCCGGCCCCGTCATGATTCAGGCGCTGGAAGGTGAAAACGCGATTCTGAAGCACCGCGACCTGATGGGTGCCACTGACCCGAAGAAAGCAGCGCCCGGCACCATTCGCGCCGATTTCGCTGAAAGCATCGACGCCAATGCGGTTCACGGCTCTGACGCAGCCGAAACCGCCCAAGCCGAGATCAGCTTTTTCTTCGCCGGCATGAACATCTACGCACGCTGACATGTTCAACCCGCTGCCTCACTGCCCGGTAACGGGCCGTTGCTGGCCCGGGTGGCGATACCTTGACGGGCTGCGTCCGTCATTCAGACCCGACCAACTTGGTCGGGTTTTACGTTTTCAGGCGGGGCGTAGAAACACATGAGCATTAACTTGCTCGATTTTGACCTCGACGCGCTGGCCGCTTATTGCGAACAGCTGGGGGAAAAGCGTTACCGCGCGACCCAGCTGTTTCGCTGGATTCACCAGCGTGGCGCCAGCGACTTCGCGCAAATGACTGACTTGGCCAAGTCGCTGCGCTGCAAGCTGGCCGGCAAAGCGCATGTTCAAGGTTTGAGCGTGCTGTCGCGGCACGACTCGACTGACGGCACCATCAAATGGTTGTTTGACGTGGGTGCCGGCGATGTCATTGAAACTGTCTTCATCCCGGAGGCCGATCGCGGTACTTTGTGCATTTCTTCGCAGGCCGGGTGCGCCGTGGGCTGCCGTTTTTGCTCGACCGGCCACCAGGGTTTTAGCCGAAACCTGAGCACTGGTGAGATCATTGCGCAGATCTGGTTTGCTGAGCATTTTTTGCGTGAGCACCTGGGCCGCAGCGAGCGCGTGATCTCCAACGTGGTGATGATGGGCATGGGTGAGCCTTTGCAAAACTATGCGCAATTGCTGCCGTCGCTGCGCGTCATGATCAATGACCATGCCTACGGCCTGTCGCGTCGTCGCGTCACAGTCTCTACCTCAGGCGTGGTGCCCATGATCGATCGCCTGGGGCAGGACTGCCCGGTGGCGTTGGCGGTATCGCTGCATGCGCCTCTGGATGCGCTGCGCGACAACCTGGTGCCGCTGAACCGCAAGTACCCGATCGAGGAGTTGCTCCAAGCCTGCGCGCGTTACCAGGCGCATGCCCCGCGGGACTTCATCACTTTCGAATACTGCATGCTGGACGGTGTGAACGACCATCCCGAACAGGCACGGCAACTGGTCGCGTTGATGCGCCAGCATGCGGCGCAGGGCTTGTCTTGCAAGTTCAATCTGATTCCTTTCAATCCTTTTCCTGCTTCCGGCCTGACGCGTTCCCCCATGCCGCGAGTGCTGGCATTTGCCCAAATTTTGCTCGATGCCGGCATCGTCACCACCGTGCGCAAGACCCGTGGTGACGACATTGACGCTGCCTGCGGACAGCTCGCCGGTGACGTTCAAGACCGTACCGGCGTAGCAGGGCGCATGGCCAGTCAGCGGCTGGGTATGTTGGGCGGCATCAAGGTCGTGAGCGTGCAGGAGAAGCAGTTGTGATCAAACTTGCAGCCAGCCTTGTTTTCATCAGTTTGGCCTTGGCCGCTTGCACCCACGGCGGGGCAGGGCTGGCTGCATGGACTGGCGGCCTGAGCAAAACAGACCTGGCCACCGAATCGGATGAATCTCCGCAGCAGCGCCGCGCTCGCCTGCGCATCGAGTTGGCTGCCGCCTACTTTGAGCAAGGACAGACGCTGGTTGCGCTGGACGAGGTCAAACAGGCTTTGCTGGCTGACCCGGACTTTGCAGATGCCTACAACCTGCGCGGTTTGGTGTATTTGCGCTTGAATGAGTTGCCTCTGGCCGAGCAGAGTTTTCAGCGTGGCTTGGCCCTGCGACCTAACGATGCAGATGCCTTGCACAACTTTGGCTGGCTGCGTTGCCAGCAGTCGCGTTTTGACGAATCAGACCAGCTTTTCAAGCGGGCCATTGACACTGCGCGTTATGCCAAGCCCGGCAAAACATGGATGGCCAGGGGGCTTTGCCAGATGCGTGCCGGCCAGCCACAAGAGGCCCAGGCAAGCTGGCAGCGGGCCCTGGCGCTCGATGCCGACAACCCCACAGCGGCCTATCAGTTGGCACTTCTGCATTACAAACGGGCAGAATTTGGTTTGGCTCAAAGTTATATGCTTAAACTCAACGCTGGCAATTTGGCCAATGCGCAATCTCTGTGGTTGGGGATCCGCATCGAACGCCGGCTGAACCGGCCAGATGCTGTGGCCGCGCTGGGCAGTCAGTTAAGGCTTCGTTTTGCCCAATCGCGCGAGTTGATTGCTTTAGACAAAGGGGATTTCCATGACTGAGGATCCGCAAAAAATGCCGGTGCCAGATGCACTTCTGGCCCCGTCTGCGACCGCTGAAGCGGATCCGGTCGAGACACAGCATCCGCAGCCCGAGGCAGCCGACGTCGAGGTGCTTGAAACCGAAGCGCCTGAGCCTGTACACATCGAGCCGGCGCCTCCTGAGCCTGTGCCTGTCCTCAGCGCAGGTGCGCTCATACGGCAGGCTCGCGAGCAAGCCGGTTTGCATATCGCTTCTTTGGCCATGGCGCTGAAGGTGCCAGTCAAGCGATTGGAGGCACTTGAGGCCGATCGCTTTGATTTATTGCCCAGTGCTGTTTTTTCCCGGGCCCTTGCAAGCAGCGTCTGTCGGGCCCTGAAGTTAAACCCGACGCAAGTTTTGGCGCAATTGCCAGGCTTGTCAGCGCCCCGTTTGGGCTATCCCGAAGAGGGTCGTCTGTCACCTTATTCATCAGGTTCTTCCGGCCAAAGCTTGACTTTTCTGGGCTCACTGTCCCGGCCGGCGATGCTGGGCGGTGCTTTGTTCTTGGTGGGTGCAGCGCTGCTGGTTTTTTTACCCAAGTTGCCCTTTCAATTTCTGCAGAGTGGGCCGGGCGACAGCGCTGTTGTGACCACCACAGTGGTGCCGCTGGAGCCCGTTGCGCCAGCGCCCAATGACGTACCTAGCAATGCTGCGGCCCCCGTCAACGTCCCAACCGCCGTGTCGCCTGATGTGCCGCCGGTTGCAGCGGCCTCAGCGCCTGCCGCTGCGCCGCCAGCCAAACCAGTCGGCCCGACAGCCACAGGTCCGGTGTCTGCTGCACCCATCGTTCTAGGCCCTGAAACAGCCAAAGGTCCCAGCACGGGCAT
>CAXNEG010000183.1:0-3719 GCA_964201305.1 Polaromonas sp. | reverse complement strand
GGAGAAATTTCTTTAAGTTCAGCCATAACAGTTCCTACTAAATAGAGGACGGGACCTGCGGAGATACGCAGGGATGGTCCTGATAAGCCTTAGGCCTTTTTATCTTCGCCAATCAGCAACCGGCTTTCCGAGAGGTACATGTGCGGCGGCACCTCCAGGTTGTCGGGGGCAGGCTTGTTTTTGTAAACGCGACCCGCCATATCGAAGGTCGAACCATGGCAAGGGCACAAAAAGCCGCCCAGCCAGTCGTCCGGCAGCGATGCCTGACCACCCGTTTGAAATTTGTCCACCGGCGAGCAGCCCAAGTGCGAACAAATACCCACAGCAACCATGACTTCGGGTTTGATAGAGCGGTTGTCATTGCGGGCGTAAGCAGGCGTCAGTTCATCAGGGTTGCGCTTGGAATGCGGGTCGGCCAGCTGGCTTTCCGCCTTGGTCAGTGCCGCGATTTGCTCTGGCGTGCGCTTGATGATCCAGACAGGCTTGCCGCGCCATTCAACCGTCAGTTTTTCACCTGGCTTGAGGGCCGAAATATCCACCTCGACAGCCGCGCCGGCCGCTTTGGCCCGCTCTGAAGGCTGGAACGTACTCACAAAGGGTACGGCCACCGCGGCAACGCCGGCACCGCCAACCGCACAGGTTGCGACTATCCAGTTTCTTTTTTGCTGATCAACTGTGGCTCCTGCAGAGTCCACAAGGCTTGAATTAACGCTGGCTTGGGTCATGAAATTCCTTCAAGAACTCGCTTGAAAATGCTTTTGTAAGGGTCAACCCGCAATTGTAGCGGAGCGGCAAGCCGGTTTTCAAGCCCTAATACTCAGGGCGCGCGCCATGCGGATTGCCGCCAACAGGCTGGCGGCGTCTGCACGGCCGCTACCGGCCATATCAAAAGCGGTGCCGTGGTCTGGGCTGGTGCGCAGCAAGGGCAAGCCCAAGGTGACGTTGACGCCCTGCTCCATGCCCAAGTATTTCACCGGAATCAGGCCCTGGTCATGGTACATGGCCACCACCACATCGAACTCGCCAGGGTGCTTGGCAGTGGTGCGGGCACGCATGAACACGGTATCCGGGGCAAATGGCCCGCTGGCCAGAATGCCTTCGGCCTTGGCCGCGACAATGGCGGGCGCAATCACTTCGATTTCTTCGCGCCCGAAGAGCCCACCCTCGCCGGCATGAGGGTTCAGGCCGGCAACGCCCAGCCGGGGTGGGCGGCCCAATACCAACCCAAGCGCGGCATGGGTGATGCGCAAAGTTTCGAGCACGGCGTCAAAACGCACAGCCTCAATCGCCTCGCGCAGCGAGACGTGAATGCTGACCAGCACAGTGCGCAGTTCGGGGCTGGCCAGCATCATGCGCACTGGCAGCTCTGCGATGGTCTTGCCCGTGAAACTGGCCGCCTGGGCCTGCAGTATTTCAGTGTGGCCGGGGAAATTCGCAAAGGGGCCGCCGGCTGCGGCCAATGCCTCCTTGTTGATAGGAGCGGTGACCATGCCCCGCGCCAGGCCTGACAACACGGCACCGGCCGCAGCCAGAATGCATTCGCCTGCGGCGCGTCCCGAATCGGCGCTGATTTGCCCGTAGGCAGGCGGCGCCGGTAAATTGCCGGCAGGCCAAACACCGATACACCGTGGCGGTAAGGCGTATGCGTCGCCGGGATGGGTCAATTCAGCCACGGAAAGCGGCAGCTGGCCGGGGCGAACAGATGCTACCAGGGCGGCGGCACGGCGCAGCACCGCCACATCGCCTACCACCACACAGCCGGCGGTGTCTGATGGCGCATCGGCGAAGGCCTTGGCAATGATTTCGGGGCCGATGCCGGCGGCATCGCCCATGGTGATCAGGAGGGGCACAACATTGGACATGGGTCAGGCCGGGTTATCGATGTCAATGAACTGATGGGCCAGGTCCAGCTGCGTCGCCACGTGCGCCGCTACAGCAGGGGCGCCATAGCGCTCAGACGCATGGTGGCCGCAGGCTATGAAAGTCACGCCCATCTCCCGCGCCAGGTGCGCTTGGGGCTCGGAGATTTCGCCGGTGATGAAGGCCTGCGCGCCGGCGGCCACCGCCGCCTCAAAATAGCCTTGCGCACCGCCGCTGCACCAGGCAATCTGGCGCAGGGGCTGGCCCGATGCGGACGCAGCTTCGACGCACACCACCTGGCGACCCAAGGCCGCTGACACATGTCCGGCCAGACCGGCAGCGCCGCCGAATGCCGACCCGTCCGTGCGCTGACCCAAAAAGCCCAGACCGTTGTCGCCAAAACGCCCGGCTTCCCCCGCAGCGACAGTCAAACCGAGGACGCGGCCGAGTTGGGCGTTGTTACCCAGCTCCGGGTGGGCATCCAAGGGCAAGTGATAGGCAAAGAGATTGATGTCATGCGCCAGCAGCAAGGCCAGGCGCTGCTTCATCCAGCCGGTGACGCGTCCGTCTTGTCCGCGCCAAAACAAACCATGGTGCACAAAAATAGCGTCGGCCTTGCAAGCCACAGCCGCCTCGATGAGCGCCAGACTGGCCGTCACGCCTGAAACAATGCGTTGGACACGCTCACGGCCTTCGACTTGCAAACCGTTGGGCCCGAAATCCTTGAAACGCTCGGGCTGCAGCAAGGCATCAAAGGCGCCCAGCAATTCGCTGCGCGAAACACCGCCGGAAGGCTTCATCGGTTCATTCATGCGGCAGTCCTTCGTAGATTAGCCTGGGCCGATTATCGGGTGATCGCTCAAACGCCGCGCGATCGGTGAGAATGAAGACTCTGGCGATACGGGCACTAACCCTTGCCGCCTTTTCATACCAGGCTCCATCATCATGCGCAAATATTGGCTGTTGTTTTCTCAAGTTGTCACCGTGCTGCTGGCAGTTTATTTTGTGCTCGTCAGCCTCAAGCCCCAGTGGTTAGCCCGCCCCGGCGAAGCTGCCATAGCGGTCTTCGAGGCGCCGGCCGACAGCAACAAGCAGGCGGCGGGCGGCGGGCCCGGCAGCCTGCGGGCGGCCGCCAAAGCGGCCTCGGGCGCGGTGGTTAGCATCAACGCCAGCAAGGTCCCCGCACGCACCCAAGGCAAAGAAGACCCCTGGTTTCGTTATTTCTTTGGCGACCAGTCTCGCACCGAGCCGCAAGTCGGCCTGGGCAGCGGCGTCATCGTCAGCCCCAGCGGCTACATACTCACCAACAACCACGTGATAGTCGGCGCTGACGACATTGAAGTCATCTTGAATGACTCGCGCAAGGCCCGCGCCAAAGTCATCGGAACTGACCCGGAAACCGATCTGGCGATTCTGAAGATCGAGTTGGATGCGCTGCCGGTGATTGTGTTGGGCAACGCGGAGTCCCTGGAAATCGGCGATCAGGTGTTGGCCATTGGCAACCCGTTCGGCGTCGGTCAGACCGTCACCAGTGGCATCGTCAGCGCCCTGGGCCGCAACCAGTTGGGCATCAATGTGTTTGAAAACTTTATTCAAACCGACGCCGCCATCAACCCGGGCAATTCCGGCGGCGCATTGGTCGACACGCAGGGGCGTTTGCTAGGCATCAACACAGCCATTTTCTCCCGCTCAGGCGGCTCCATGGGGATCGGCTTTGCCATTCCGGTTTCGACGGCCAGGCAGGTGCTCGACAGCATCCTCAAGGACGGTCAGGTCACACGCGGCTGGATCGGCGTCGAGCCGCAGGATTTGACGGGCGAAATGATCAAGACCTTCAACCTGTCCGCCAAAAGCGGGGT
>CAXNEG010000182.1:0-3722 GCA_964201305.1 Polaromonas sp. | reverse complement strand
GGCACAGCTCGGCGACCGCCAGGCCCGCTTCCGCTTCGCGCAGAAAGCCAATGATTTGTTCTTCGCTAAATCTCTTCTTCACGTCCAATCTCCTGTCTATGGGATTGGACTCCAAGCTTAGACGCTACTCAAATCCGGGGGGACGTCGCCTGAATGCGCCACCGGCTGCAGCAGTGAGAAGCGTAGACACGCAAGACAGCATGAGGGAGTTTCAAAACAAGTGATGCCCATTAAGGCCCCGCGCACTAGGCTGCGCCCCGGTTCAGGGCTGGTGTGACCCACGGGGCTCCCACAACTCAAAGCCGCTCAGTCACCCAGGCCTGCACCGAAGCCAGCGCGGCGTCTATCTTGGCGGGCTCGGTGCCGCCGGCCATGGCCATGTCAGCCTTGCCGCCGCCCTTGCCGCCCACTTGTTGGGCCACAAAGTTGACCAGCTCGCCGGCCTTGACCTTGCCGGTGCTGTCGGCGGTCACGCCAGCGGCGATCTGCACCTTGTCGCCTTCGACGGCAGCCAGCACGATGACGGCGGTTTTCAACTTGTCTTTGAGCTTGTCCATGGTCTCGCGCAGGGTCTTGGCGTCCGCGCCTTCCAGACGCGCGGACAGCACTTTGAGACCCTTGATGTCAATGGCTTGCAGCATCAGCTCGTCCCCCTGGCTGGAAGCCAGCTTGCCCTTGAGGGCGGCGACTTCTTTTTCCAGGCTGCGCATCTGCTCAAGCATCTGGCCGATGCGGCCTTGCAGCTCAGCCGGGCTGGCCTTCAGGGTTGACGCAGCCGCTTGCACGGTGTCTTCCAGCGACTGCAAATACGCCAGCGCGTTGGCGCCGGTCACCGCCTCGACGCGGCGCACGCCGGCAGCAACGCCACTCTCGGCGACGATCTTGAACAGGCCGATGTCGCCGGTGCGGCCCACGTGGGTGCCGCCGCAGAGTTCTTTGCTCGATCCAATGCTCAGCACGCGCACGCTCTCGCCGTACTTCTCACCGAACAGCATCATGGCGCCAGTTTTCTGTGCAGACGCGAGGTCCATCACGGCGGCGTCGGTGGCCGCGTTGGCCAAAATTTCAGCGTTGACACGCACTTCAATCTCGCGGATCTGCGCGTCGGTAACCGGAGAGTTGTGCGTGAAGTCAAAGCGCGTGCGCTCGGCGTTGACCAGGCTGCCTTTTTGCTGCACATGCTCGCCCAGCACTTCGCGCAAAGCTTTGTGCGTGAGGTGGGTGGCGCTGTGGTTGCGCACGGTGGCAGCGCGCACGGCGGTGTCAACCCGGGCAGCTACAGCGTCGCCGACCTTGAGCGTGCCGCTGGCGAGCGTGCCGTGATGGCAGAACACGTCGGACTTGATTTTGAGCGTGTCGTCGACCGTGAAAACAACGCCCGCCGCCAGCAACTGGCCCTGGTCGCCGACCTGGCCGCCGCTTTCTGCATAAAAAGGGGTGGTGCTCAGCACCACGACGCCGTTTTGGCCGGCCTGCAGCGCGGGCACCGCCACGCCGTCTGCATAAAGCGCGGCTACCGTAGCGGGTTCTTCGAGCAGCTCGTAACCGGTGAAGGCGTGGCCTTCGCCGCTGTAGTCGAGCGCGCGGTCCATCTTGAACTTGCCGGCGGCTCTGGCCTGGCTTTTTTGCTTGTCCATGGCCAAGGCAAAGCCGGCTTCGTCCACGCTCAGGCCGCGTTCGCGGCAGACGTCGGCCGACAAGTCCAGCGGAAAGCCGTAGGTGTCGTGCAGCTTGAAGGCCACCTCGCCGGGCAGTACCTTGGCGCCGCCAGCCAGAGCCGCGTCCAGGATGTCCATGCCGCTGCCCAGTGTTTCAAAAAAGCGCTCTTCTTCGATTTTCAAAATCTCGGTAATACGCTTTTCATCGGCCTTCAGGCGCGGGTAGGCTGCGCCCATTTGCAGCACCAGGTCGGCTACCAGCCTGTGAAAAAACGGCGTCTTTTTGCCCAGCAGGTAGCCGTGTCGAATGGCGCGGCGGATGATGCGGCGCTGCACGTAGCCCCGGCCTTCGTTGGACGGCACCACGCCGTCGCTCACCAAAAACGCGGTGGCGCGGATGTGGTCGGCGATCACGCGCAGGCTCTTGTTGTTCAGATCTTTCTCGCCGGTCTCGCGCGAGGCGGCCTTGATCAGCGCGTCAAAAATATCGATCTCGTAGTTGCTGTGCACGTGCTGCAAGATGGCCGCTAAGCGCTCCAGGCCCATGCCGGTGTCCACGCAGGGCGCGGGCAGTTTGACCAGGCTGCCGTCGGTCTGCATGTCGAACTGCATGAACACGTGGTTCCATATTTCGATAAACCGGTCGCCGTCTTCGTCCGGGCTGCCGGGTGGACCGCCGGGGATGTGCGCGCCGTGGTCGTAAAAAATCTCGCTGCACGGCCCGCAGGGACCGGTGTCGGCCATCATCCAGAAGTTGTCTGAGGCGTATTTTTTGCCTTTGTTGTCGCCAATGCGCACGATGCGGTCTGCGGGCAGACCTATCTCTTTGTGCCAGATGTCGTAGGCCTCTTGGTCGTCAATGTAGACCGTCACCATCAGTTTGTCGGCCGGCAGCTTGTACACCTGCGTGAGCAGTTCCCAGCCCCACTTGAGCGAGTCGCGTTTGAAGTAGTCGCCAAAACTCCAGTTACCCAGCATTTCAAAAAAGGTGTGGTGACGCGCGGTGTAGCCCACGTTTTCCAGGTCGTTGTGCTTGCCACCGGCACGCAGGCAAGCCTGGACCGACGCGGCGCGCACATAAGAGCGCTTGTCCGCGCCCAAAAACACGTCCTTGAACTGCACCATGCCCGAGTTGGTGAACATCAGCGTCGGGTCATTGCCCGGCACCAGCGGGCTGCTGGCAACCACGGTGTGGCCTTTGGAGGCAAAGAAGTCGAGAAAGGACTTGCGTATGTCGGCGACGCTCATAGCGCCAGGCGTGGTGATAGAAGTCATGGGGGTCATTTTCAAAACGGTCAATGATTGCAGTTCAAGGCCAGCAGTTCGGGCTGTGTACAGAGCGAATTATCGCTGCTAGCCTGCCGCAGAATCTAACAAGGCGGCTGGACGCTACGCTCCCAAAAATAGCGATGGTTTGTTGGGGACAGCCTGATTGAGCCCCGCCTAAGCTGCAACTGGTTCAGACGCGCGGATGAGCACCTCAGCAGGAATATGCAGTCCCTGGCTCAGCCTACGGATCATATTGAGGGACAGCGAGCGCTTGTAGGACAAAACTTCATAAACGCGATTGAGCGAACCGATGTAAGGCACGAGGTCTTTGACTGTCATGCCGGACTGTTCCATTCGAAACTTGATGGCCTCAATAGGGTCAGGCGGATCAATCGGATAGTGCTTAGCCTCGTAAGCCTGTACCAGCGTACCCAGCACGTCAAGCCGTTCACCTGCGGGAGAGTCAGCGGCCGGGTCAAGGTCTATCAGCGCGGACACCTCGCGCAGCGCCGAAAGGTAGTCAGCTTCGGTACGGACAGGTTTGATTTCCATGATCACACTCCTTTGAACTGGTCCACTGCGCTTGCGTCTACTTTGTCGTGTTCCGCATGCGTGCCGATGAACTTCACGTACACATACTGCATCTTGTAAGCAATCGCCACGATCAGTCTGTAGTCGTTTCCCTTGATGTTGAAAACGACGCGGTTATTTGCAATGATGCTGGCGTTCGCGTATTGGTTCTTCACATCCTGTGGGCACGTCCATTGGGCTAATTTAGCCTCAGCGAACCAAGCC
>CAXNEG010000181.1:0-3723 GCA_964201305.1 Polaromonas sp. | reverse complement strand
TGTCGCACCATCTTGCCGCTGCTCAGGTCCAACACACTGAGCTTGCCGGCCCAGCGGGAGGTCACAAAAAGCTGCTTGCCGTCGCGCGAGACATCCATGCAGTCCGGTCCGCCGGGCACGTCAAAGTTCCCCACCACGTCCAGGGACTGCAAGTCAATTTTGCTGATGGTGTTGGCCACGCGGTTGCTCACCAGTGCATGCCGGCCGTCACCCAGGGCCCGGAAAGCGTGTGCGCCCTTGCCGGTCCTGATGACTTTGCTGCGCACCGGCGCCGGGCCGGAAACGTCATACACCTCGACCGCGTCGCTACCTGTCAGCGCCACCAGAATGCGTTTGTCGTCGGCCGTGCCGTACAGGTCTGCCGGCATGGGGCCGGTCTTGATGCGCCATTTGATCAGCTGCGTCTTCAAGTCGAGCGCAATCAGCTCGTCACTGTCTTGCATGGTCGAGTAAACGGTGCTGCTCTTGCTGTCTATCCAGAGGTGGCTGGGGGTCTTGCCGGTGGCAATGCGCTTGGCCAGCGTCATGTTGCTGCCGTCCCAGCTGAAGATATCGATGTGGTTGAGGCGGTTTGCCGCTGTGACGAACCATTTCATGTCGGGGGAAAAGCGCAAATGGTAGGGGTCGAGCACATTGCGCACGGTACGCTGGACTGCGGCCGTGCGCGGATCAATGAAGGTCAGCGAATCCGACAGCGCGTTGGCAACGATCACTGACTTTTCGTCCGGGGTGAGGTACAGGTGGTGCGGCTCCTTGCCGGTGGCAATGCGGCGGGTTTCTTTCCAGGTGCTGACATCAATCACGCTGACGCTGTTGTCCAGCGAATTGAGCACGAACAAGGGCGCCGGCGCAGTGCCCGGCGCAGCTGCATTACTCCCCGTGGCGGCTGTAGCGGCCGCAGAAACAAGGACGAGCGCACAGGAAAGAAAGCGAAATGCAGAAATCACAAAAAACACCTTGTCTATTCAGTTGCTCAGTGTAGCGGTCGGCGCCGCAATGCTGTTGAGGTCTTGCGCAGTCAGCCAGCGCCATTGGCCGGGCGCCAGTTCAGCCGGCAGCAGCAAACTGCCGATGCGCGAGCGGTGCAAGCACTCGACCCGGTTGCCCACGGCCGCAATCATGCGCTTGACCTGGTGGTACTTGCCCTCGGTGAGAACCAAGCTGAGGCTCAGCTCGCCGGTCTGCACGCAGTCGGCAGCGCGCACCGGCTTGGGGTCGTCGTCCAGCACCACGCCGGCCAGCAGTTTTTGCACCTGCGCGGCATCCACCGGGTGCTTGGCCGTGACCTCATAGACCTTGGGCACATGGTGCTTGGGCGAGCTCATGCGGTGAATGAACTTGCCGTCGTCAGACAGCAGCAGCAAACCGGTGGTGTCCTGGTCCAGGCGCCCAACGGCCTGCACACCCGCCGCCGCTCCGCCGCCACGCTGGCGAATGGGCGCTGGCAACAAGGTGTAAATACTGGGATAGGTGCTAGGCTTTTGCGAGCACTCATAGCCAGCCGGTTTGTGCAGCATCAAATAAGCCTTGGCGTGGTAAAGCCAGGGCTCGCACTGCACTTGGTAAGCTAAGCCCTCGGCCTCGAACAAGGCGCCAGCGTCCTCGCAAACGCTGCCAGCCACCGCCACATGGCCCTGCTGCACCAATCCGGCGCAGACCCGGCGGGTGCCAAAACCCTGAGAAAACAAAATATCCTGAAGTTGCATGCGTGCCATGGCCGTATTGTCACCGGCCATGCAAACGGGCTCGAGGAGCACCGATGTGGCACGTGTTCTGGGTAAAAGTACGTCACCAACAAGCAATATTTCACATTAAGAAAAATGAGCCGTGAAAAAAAATATAAAAATTTAAATCGGTATATATTGAAATATTCATTCTTTTTTTGGCTTTCTATCACTTTGTCTTCGCTTAGACATAGAGACGATGGGTCAAAGAGCTTTCATGCCGACCAGCAACAGGGGATTCACCATGCTTGTGAGAACCATTGAATCGAAGAACTATCTGAACTTTCTGGCCCGCGTTAAGGAAGTTCGTTTATCACCCAAATTCTGCGAACTCAGTTCAACTGAGGAAAAGCTGCTGAATATGTTGGTGCCCTCGTGGACCTCGGACACAAAAATCACTGTGCTCAAAGCCATGGGGCTAGACCCTGAAATTTCTCACAGCACCTCGCACCGCCTGCTTAAAAGCCTGCGACTCAAAGGCTACATCACACTGTTGAGCGAAGAGCGCGATACCCGCGTCAAGTACGTGGAGCCCAGCGAAAAGACCGAGCAATTTTTCACCCAACTGGGGCAGTGCATGCGCCGGGCACTTAAACCTCAACCCGAAGTTGCCTTGGCACGCTGAGCGTCCTGCGCCCGTGCAAAGCTCATCAGTCAATCAGCGCCACCGACTTGACCTGCGCCCACACTGTCTGGCCGGGCTGCAAGGCTAAAGCCTGTGCGGAACGCTGCGTGATGCGCGCTAACAGCATTGACGGGCCGCAGCGCAAACGAACGAGCGCCTGCGAAGGGTGTGTGTCGGCGCTCAAGCTGTCGACCACACAAGCCAGCAGGTTTTGAATGCTGGTGTGCAGGGGCTCTTGCGTGGCCACACTGACATCACGAGCCAAAATGCGGATGCGTACCTTGCGCCCGACGCTCAGGCCGGCGTCGCGCAGCCACACGCTCCCACCCGGAAAAGCCACGCGGCTCAAGTGCCACCGGGCGTCGTTTTCCGCCACATGGCCTTCAAGTAAAGCGCCCGCATCGTCGCCCAGAGACAGCTCAGGCCTTACGGCTGACAAAACCTCTGCCACCGGGCCGGCTGTTTTCACCCTACCGCGCTCTAGCACCACCAGGTGGTCGGCCAGCCGGGTCACTTCCTGAGCCGAGTGGGTAACGTAGATCATGGGCGTGCGCAATTCGTCCCGCAGGCGCTCTATCCAGGGCATGATGTCAAGCCGCCGCGCCAGGTCAAGTGAAGCCAGCGGCTCGTCCAGCAGCAACACCCTGGGCTGTGCAGCCAGCGCACGGGCAATCGCCACGCGCTGACGCTCCCCACCCGACAAGGCCTGCGGCCGGCGGCTCAGCAAATCGCCAATGCCCAGCAGATCAATCGCCTCTTGCAAGGCCTGCGCCGAAGCCGTCCCCTTGCTGCGGCGCAGCCCGTAGCTCAAGTTGGCCTGCACGTTCATGTGCTCAAACAGACTGGACTCCTGAAACATATAACCCAGCGAGCGTTGCCAGGTGGGTACAAACACGCCGGCTGCATCGTCTTGCCAGGTTTGCCCGTCAATGCGCACCAGGGCATTTTGCGCACGCTCCAGCCCTGCCACGCAGCGCAACACGCTGGTCTTGCCAGAGCCCGAGGGCCCGAAAAGCACTGTGATGCCTTGGGGTGGCAGGTGCAGGTCGACATCCAGGTCAAAACCGGCGCGCGGCAGTCTCAGGCGAATCTGCTGCCCGGTCATGGCAAGAGCCGCACATGGCGGCGTTTCAGCAAAGCCAGCCCGAGTAAAACAGCAAAGGAAAAAACCACCATCCAAGCCGCCAGCCCATGGGCTTGCGCGTACTCCATGGCTTCCACGTGACCGTAAATCTGGGTGGAAACCACGCGCGTTTTGCCCTCAATGTTGCCGCCCAGCATCAGCACCAAACCAAACTCGCCCACCGTGTGCGCAAAAGTCAAAATGCCCGCTGTGGCCAGCCCGCCGCTGGCCATGGGCAGGGCAACGGTGAA
>CAXNEG010000180.1:0-3740 GCA_964201305.1 Polaromonas sp. | reverse complement strand
GCGCTGAAACAACTGCTGCAGCGTGGTGCCAATGGTGCCGGCGTCTTCTGCTGCGCGCACCGCGTCTTTCATTTGACCGAGGATTTGCGGTTCGCCCAGGACCATGGAGTCCAGCCCGCTGGCCACGCGAAAAGCGTGGCGTGCGGCTTCGTCGTTGTGCAGTGCGTAACTGTGTGAGCGCAGCAGGTCTGGCGAAACGCCGCCGTTATGGGCCAGCCAATCCAGTGTGCTGTCCAGGTCGGCATGCTCGCCGGCACAGTAAATCTCTGTGCGGTTGCAGGTAGAAAGCAAAGTCGCTTCAGGCTGGCGAGCCAGGGACGCGCGCAAGCCCTTGAGCGTGGGTTCGATCTGATCGAGCGCAAAAGCGAAACGACCCCGCAAGTCCAGCGGCGCTGTGTGATGGTTTAAACCGAGGGCCCAGACTGACATGCCCCGATTATAAATTTTTGGCGGTGCCGCCCTTGGGGCTTGCCAATTGACGCCTTATTGAGCGCTTAAACTGTAGTCAAGCAGATTTCAAATCGCACCACTGTTGCGGCGCCACCCGCCAACCACTATGACAGCCTACCTGCTGACAAACCACTTTTTGAACTTCATTGCACCTGCGCTTTTTGTGGCTTTGTGTGTGGTGCTGGCAGCCCGGCGCTGGCCGGTGGGGCGCAGCGCTGCCAGGTCCGGGCGCATGGGCTGGCGCCGGCAGTTTGCCATCGTGGCGCTGGTCAATGTATTGGTATTGGTGGCCGGACTGGTGTTTTTTTCGCAGGACGGCAAACTGCTGACGTATGCCGCGATGGCCTTGAGTGCGGCCATCGCCCAATGGTTGTTGATGCGCGCTTGTCGCCCCTGAAACCCTGTGTGCGCGCTCAGCGCGACGCAGAAAACAAATCGACCCGGTCGGTGATGATGGCGTCGGTGCCCAGCGCCAGCAGGCGCTCCGCCGCCCATTCGTCATTGACGGTGTAGCTCGACATCCGCAGGCCCGCGCTGCGCGCCTGGCGCACGCTAGATTCATCCCACAGCGCTTGGTTGCACACCACCGCCACGCAGCCCAACCGCAAGGCAGTTTCCAGCCAGCCGGTCCATAACTGTTCGAGGAGCAGGCCGCGCGGCAACTGCGGCTGCGCTGATTGCGCAGCCTCCAGTGCATCGGGGCTGAAAGAGGTCAGCAGCGGCGCCATGGTCCCGGCCGGGGCATGCGCCCACAGCCGTGTTGCCGCATCGGCCACCAGCGCGCCTGTCAGTGACTCGGCGCCTGGCGTGGGCTTGATCTCGATGTTCAGCGCAAATCCGTTACCCAGGCAATAGCGCGCTACTGCGTCCAGGCTGGCGATGGGCTCGCCCGCATAAGCGCGTGAATGCCAGCTGCCGGCGTCAAGGCGCGAGAGTTCGGCCCAGCTCAACTGCCCGGCGATACCCTGGCCGTTGGTGGTGCGCTCCAGTGTGGCGTCGTGCAACAAAAAAGGCACTTCATCCGCGCTCAGTTTGACGTCGCACTCAAACATCCGGTAGCCGTAGCGGGCACCGAGTCGAATCGCTGCCAGGGTGTTTTCGGGGGCCAGCTTGCCGGCGCCGCGGTGCGCGACCCAGCGGGGGTAGGGCCAAACGGTGTTCATGCGGCGTCCGCCAGGCGTTGACCGGTCTGGCTGTCAAACCAGTGCAAGCGCTCTGGCCTTGGCGACACATGAATGCGCGCACCCAGGGTGGGGCAGGGCAGGCTTTCGTCCATGCGCACGATCAGCGGCTCATCTCCCATGTGGCCATAAACCAGGCGCTCCGCGCCCAGCATCTCGATCGTGTCAATCTGCACCGCCCAGCCACTCCGGGTGATTTGCAAATGTTCGGGCCGTATGCCCAGGGTCGCTCCTGCCGGTCCGCCAAAGTCGGCGTTGGGCGCTTTTTTCAGCAAATTCATGGGCGGTGAGCCCATGAAGCTGGCGACAAAGGTGGTGGCCGGCCGGTTGTAAACCTCTTCAGGTGTGCCGAACTGCTCCATGCGTCCGGCGTTCATGACGATCATCCGCTCGGCCAGCGTCATGGCCTCGACCTGGTCGTGCGTGACAAACAGTGCCGTGATACCCAGCTCGCGGTGCAGCTTTTGAATCTCCAGCCGGGTTTGCACCCGCAGCTTGGCGTCGAGGTTGGACAGCGGCTCGTCAAACAAAAACAGCTGCGGCTGGCGCACGATGGCCCGGCCCATGGCCACGCGCTGACGTTGTCCGCCCGACAAGGCGCGCGGCTTGCGGTCCAGCAAATGGCCCAGCTCGAGGATCTGGGCTGCCTTGTCAGCCCGCGTTCGGATCTCGTTTTTGGGCACCTTGGCGATCTTCAAACCGTAGGCCATGTTGTCAAACACGCTCATGTGCGGGTCCAGCGCGTAGTTCTGGAAGACCATCGCGATATCGCGTTCGGCCGGCTCCAGGTCATTGACCACGCGATCTCCGATCGAGATGGTGCCGCTGCTGATTTCTTCGAGTCCGGCCACCATGCGCAGCAAGGTCGACTGGCCGCAGCCAGAGGGTCCGACGATGACGACGAATTCACGGTCCCGGATATCAGCGCTCACGCCGTGCAGCACCTGCAGCGCCTGCTTGCCGCTGCCGTAGGTCTTGGTGACCTGATGAAGGGAGATGGGTGCCATGGGTTTTCTTTGCTTTATTTTTCGGTATCGACCAAGCCCTTGACGAACCATTTTTGCATCAACACCACAACGATGGCGGGCGGCAGCATGGCCAGCAGGGCGGTTGCCATGACGACATTCCACTCGTTGCCTGCATCGCCGCCGGCGATCATGCGCTTGATGCCTATCACCACCGGGTACATGTCTTCGCTGGTGGTGGCCAGCAGCGGCCAGAGGTACTGGTTCCAGCCGTAAATGAACTGGATCACAAACAAGGCGGCAATCGAGGTTTTAGACAGCGGCAAAAGGATGTCCCACAAGAAACGCATCGGGCCGGCGCCATCCATGCGCGCCGCCTCCACCAGCTCGTCTGGCACTGTGAGGAAAAACTGCCGGAACAAAAAGGTAGCGGTGGCTGATGCAATCAGCGGGATGGTGAGGCCGGCGTAGGTGTTGAGCATGCCCAGGTCCGACACGACCTGGTAGGTCGGGCCTATGCGCACTTCGACAGGCAGCATCAAGGTGATGAAGATCATCCAGAAGAAAAAATTCTTGAGTGGAAATCGGAAATACACAATCGCAAACGCCGACAGCAGAGAGATCGTGATCTTGCCGAAGGTGATGACCAGCGCCGTCACCAGGCTCACCCACATCATGCGGGCCACGGGCGCGCCGGATGCCACGCTGACATCCCGGCCGAAGAGTGCGGCTTTGTAGGTTTCCCAGAAATGCGAGCCGGGCAGCAGGGGCATGGGGGCTTGCACGATGTCCTGCGCAGTATGCGTCGAGGCCACAAAAGCCAGGTACAGCGGAAATGCCACGATCAGCACTCCCATCAGCATCACGGCGTGGGCCAGCAAGTCCATGAGGGGTCGTCTTTCAACCATGGTCAGTACTGGACCTTTTTCTCAACATAGCGAAATTGAATCACAGTCAGCGAGATGACGATGGCCATCAGCACCACCGACTGCGCGGCCGAGCCACCCATGTCCATGGCCTTGAAACCGTCGTAATACACCTTGTAAACCAGGATCGATGTCTCCCGTCCCGGCCCGCCCTGGGTGGCCGCGTCAACGATGGCGAAGGTGTCAAAAAACGCATACACAATGTTGATCACCAGCAG
>CAXNEG010000179.1:0-3768 GCA_964201305.1 Polaromonas sp. | reverse complement strand
GTGGCCTCAGCGACGTCCAGGCAGTTGCTGATGGCCGCCGGTGTGGTACCCCAGTCTTCGTGCAATTTAAGACCGATCACCCCCGCATTGATTTGCTCGTGCAGCGCGTCCGGCAAGCTGGCATTGCCCTTGCCCAGAAAGCCCAGGTTCA
Source organism: Polaromonas sp. (assembly GCA_964201305.1). Taxonomy (GTDB): domain Bacteria; phylum Pseudomonadota; class Gammaproteobacteria; order Burkholderiales; family Burkholderiaceae_C; genus Polaromonas. Next base: position 3,617 of record CAXNEG010000179.1, on the reverse strand, counting down.
TGGGAAAGGCATCGGCCGCTTGCAGCATGCGCTCGATGTTCCAGGGCCCTGGCGTGCAGGTAGTGGCAAAGGTGCCTGTCGCCGGGCCGGTGCCGCCGCCCAGCATGGTGGTCACGCCCGAACTCAGCGCTTCCTCGATTTGCTGCGGGCAAATAAAGTGAATGTGTGAGTCGATGCCGCCTGCGGTGACGATCATGCCTTCGCAGCTGATGATCTCGGTGCCCGGGCCGATGATGATGTCCACGCCCGGCTGCACATCCGGATTGCCCGCTTTGCCGATGGCGGCGATGCGGCCGCCCTTCAAGCCGATGTCGGCCTTGACGATGCCCCAGTGGTCCATGATCAGCGCGTTGGTCATGACGGTGTCTACTGCGCCTTGCGCGCGCGTGGCCTGCGACTGCGCCATACCGTCGCGAATGGTCTTTCCGCCGCCGAACTTGACTTCTTCGCCATAGCCGCCGGCGCGCAGGGTGTAGTCGGCCTCCACTTCAATTGTCAGCTCAGTGTCGGCCAGCCGCAGCCTGTCGCCGACCGTGGGCCCGAACATTTCTGCGTAAGCGCGTCGACCAATGCTGGCCATCAAAGTGCTCCCTGCGTGAGTCCGCGAAAACCGTAAACCTTGCGCTCGCCGGCGAAGTCCACCAGCTCCACCGTGCGTTGCTGGCCGGGCTCAAAGCGAACGGCCATGCCCGACGCAATGTTCAGCCGCATGCCACGCGCGGCCGCGCGGTCAAAGCCCAGCGCTGCATTGGTTTCTGCAAAGTGATAGTGCGAGCCCACCTGGATGGGCCGGTCGGCCGTGTTTTGCACCACCAGCGTGATCGTGCGGCGGCCCGGATTGAGCGCATGCTTCCCCTCGTCAATGAAATATTCGCCAGGGACCATGGCCATCATTTGCCTCCTTTGGAGAACCAAATTAGGGCCACCAGACCCAGTGCCACAAAACCCCAGGCGTCCGTCACATGCCAGTGCGAGCCGCCCAAGCCATGACCCTCATGCGCCAGCGCCGGTGCGCATGCAAGCCAAGCCAACACAAAGGAGAGCAGTTTCAGAATTGGCAGAGGCATCAAGAGCTCCAAATATTTAAACGAACAGTGAAACTTAAAAAATCTTTTTCCAGTGACATCGCGGAACCGGCTTAGCCGGGCCGCAGGTGTCGCCCCTGGAAGGGGGAGGCGGCTACGCAAAGCGAGCCGCAACGGGGTGAATCAACAGATCGGCTGATGCACCGTGACCAGCTTAGTGCCATCGGGGAAAGTCGCTTCGACCTGGATGTCGGGAATCATCTCGGCAATGCCGTCCATCACGTCGGCGCGGGTGAGGATGGTGCGGCCGTCGCTCATCAGCTCGGCCACGGTCTTGCCGTCGCGCGCACCTTCCATGACGGCGGCACTGATCAGCGCCACCGCTTCGGAGTAATTGAGTTTGAGGCCGCGTGCGCGGCGGCGTTCGGCCAGCAGGCCAGCGGTGAAGATCAGCAGCTTGTCTTTTTCGCGGGGGGTCAGTTCCATGGGCTTCTTCCGGGTGGGCCGTCTAAGGTGGCTTGAAGCTTCAAAAGGCAAGAACAGTGCCACCTCCGAGTCAGTTCCGCCTGCCGTGGCACAAAAACTGCACCACGCAAGGGCTCACTGCCTGCTCATGAACGACGCTCTCACCACTTCGCCGCCTGAATCCGGGGCGCCATTGCGTGCGCCACCGGCAGTGCAGCGCATCATCAAGATCCGCCGCGACTACAACAGCTGGGTCGCCAGCGAGACCATGGAAGACTACGCGCTGCGCTACACGCCCCAGCGCTTTCGCAAGTGGTCCGAGTGGCGGGTGGCCAACACGGCTTTTGGCGCCGCCTCGTTTTTGATCCTGGAAGCGGTGGGCGCCACTTTGCTGGTGCAATATGGCTTTGCCAACGCTTTCTGGGCCATCGTGGCCACCGGCCTCATCATCTTTTTGGCGGGCCTGCCCATCAGCATTTACGCCGCGCGTTACGGCGTGGACATGGACTTGCTCACCCGGGGCGCAGGTTTCGGCTACATCGGCTCAACGCTCACCTCGCTGATCTACGCCTCCTTCACCTTCATTTTTTTTGCGCTGGAAGCCGCCGTCATGGCTTATGCGCTGGAGTTGGCGCTGGGCATCCCGCCGGCCTGGGGCTACCTGATTTGCGCAGTGGTGGTGATTCCACTGGTCACGCACGGCGTCTCCACCATCAGCCGCTTGCAAATGTGGACGCAGCCCATCTGGTTGCTGATGTTGGTGCTGCCTTTTGTGTATGTATTGATGCGCGATCCTGGTGCGTTCGCGGGGGTTGTGCACTATGCAGGTGAGTTAAATCCTGGAGGGGGCTTTAATTTGCACCTGTTTGGTGCTGGTTTGACGGTGGGCATTGCCCTCATCACGCAAATGGGCGAGCAGGCGGACTACCTGCGCTTCATGCCCGTGCATACCCCGGTCACACGTTGGCGCTGGTGGGGCGGCGTGCTGGCCGGCGGTCCGGGTTGGGTTTTGCTGGGCGTCGTCAAAATGCTGTGCGGCGTGCTGCTGGCTTACCTTGCCATCCGCAACATGGTGCCGCCGGAGCGCGCGGTTGATCCCAACCAGATGTACCTGGCCGCTTACGAGTACGTGTTTCCCAGCTACGGCATGGCGGTGGCGGCCACGGCGCTGTTTGTGGTGGTGTCTCAGCTCAAGATCAACGTCACCAACGCCTATGCCGGCTCGCTGGCCTGGTCTAACTTTTTCTCGCGCCTGACGCACAGCCACCCTGGGCGCGTGGTGTGGGTGGTGTTCAACACCCTGATTGCCTTCATGCTGATGGAGATGAATGTGTTCAAGGCGCTGGGCGAAGTGCTCGGGCTGTACTCCAACATCGCGATTGCCTGGATGATGGCGGTGGTGGCCGATCTCGTGATCAACAAGCCTTTGGGTCTGTCGCCCAAAGGCATTGAATTCAAACGCGCCCACCTGTATGACATCAACCCGGTCGGTGTAGGCGCCATGGGCCTGGCCTCGGTGCTGGGCGTGACGGCGCACCTGGGTGTGTTCGGTCCCTTGGCGCAGGCGTTCTCGGCGGTGATTGCCATGCTCACGGCGCTAATTACATCACCCTTGATCGCCTGGGCCACCGGGGGGCGCTACTACATGGCCCGCAGCAGCGACCCCGGGTCTGCAACGGCTCAGGCAGGCGAGGAAGCGTTGAGTGCGCACAGCCTAAGTCGCTGCGTGATTTGTGAGCGCAGCTACGAAAGACCCGACATGGCCCATTGCCCCGCTTACCAGGGAGCGATCTGCTCGCTGTGCTGCACCCTGGACGCGCGCTGCGGCGACATGTGCAAACCGCAAGCGAGCTTGTCCGCGCAATGGTCGGGCGCTTTGCGCTGGGTTTTGCCGCGCAGCATCTGGCAGTACCTGGACACCGGCCTAGGTCATTTTTTGTTGTTGATGTTGGTCATCGTGCCGGTGCTGGCAGGCGTGTTCGGGTTTTTGTATGTGCAGGAATTGCGGCCCCTGGCCGATTCGGTGGGCGTGTCTGCGGCCACACTGCGCTCGGGCTTTGTCAAAGCCTACTTTGCGCTGCTGGTGATTGCCGGCGTGGTGGCCTGGTGGATGGTGCTGGCCCACAA
>CAXNEG010000178.1:0-3802 GCA_964201305.1 Polaromonas sp. | reverse complement strand
TCAACAAACACCACATTGCCAAAGCCACCCTGCGAGCCGGCAAAAGCCACCACGCCGTCACCCACGGCGCGAACAGCCGTGCCGGTGGGGGCTGCGTAATCCACGCCCAGATGAGCCCGCCAGGTTTGCAATATGGGGTGAAAACGCATTTTGAAGCCGCTGCTCATGCGCGAGAACTCCATGGGCGATGCCAGGTAGGCCTTGCGCAGGCTTTGTCCGTCGAGCGTGTAATACGAGCCCTTAACCAGCTTGCGCTGGGCGGCGGCCGGCGTGCCGGGCACGGCGGGTGTCTGCATGGCCGGGTCAGTGAACCAGACGGCCTGGAAAGACTTGCCGTTGTTGATGAACTCTGCATTCAGCACTTTGCCGGTTTTGAGCGCTTCGCCGTCGGCTTCAAGCGACTCATAAAACACGCTGAAACGGTCACCCTTGCGCAGGCTGCGGTGAAAGTCGATGTCGCCCGAAAAGATGCCGGCAATTTGCGAAGCCACAGCGTCCGGGATATGGGCTTCGTCGGTGGCGGCAAACAGCGAGGTTTTGATGACACCGCTGGCCACCCGGGTCGACACGCTGTAGGCGGCTGTTTCGAGCCGGGAGCTGAACGTTCTGCCAACGCGCTCGATCACCAATCGTTGAAAGTGCGTGTCGTCGTCAGTGGACCAACGCATCGCCATCTTGAGCAGTTGCTGATCGTTGGTGGTTTCGGCGGTCAAGGTTTTGCCGGCTCGGCCTACCAGCAAAGAGCGCGCCAGTGTGTCGCTGCGCAAGAAGGCCGCAGCCGCCGGGTCGTCAATAGCAAGCCGGCGCAGCAGGCTCTCGGCGGTGTCTGAGCTGCGGCTGACTTCGGTGCGGTAAAGGTTAAAGCGGTGGTCTGAGCGCGATTCTTTGCCGGCTTGCCATGGCAGGGCTTGCACCGTTTCAACCACCTGGGTGACAGGCAGGTCGGCGGCGTCGGGTGCCAAGGGGACCAGGCCGAAGGCCGTGACGCCGGTGCCCAGCAAAACAAGGGCCAGCGTAGCGCCAACGCGCCTGGGGTGGCGCGCCAGCATGCCCAGCATCAGCTTGCTGCTTTGCCAGACTTGCGAACCGTAACGATGAAGACCGTCAGTACTCAAAACAAAAAATTCCAGACAGACTGCACATCACAGGCCAAAAGGCAGGTGAGTGCAAAAAACGCAATGGGCAGCCTTGGGCTGCGGCGACAATTCGATGGTGCTGATCAGCAAGTAGCGCGCCAATCTAGAATTGCTACGGAGCGCTGATCTCAAAGCAAGCTCAAGATTATAGCCACCCGAAAAGCCCGAAAGATAACGAAAACCCTTATGAATCAAGCGCTTTCCTCCACTTCGCCTCTGTCTGATGCTGTTCAGCAAGCGCTGGCCGTGACCTTGCGCGGCTGCGAAGAGTTGATTCCGCAGGCCGAATGGGTGAAAAAACTGACCCGTTCTGAGGCCACCGGCCAGCCCCTGCGCATCAAATTGGGGCTGGACCCGACCGCGCCCGACATCCACATCGGTCACACGGTGGTGCTCAACAAGATGCGGCAGTTGCAGGATTTGGGGCACCAGGTGATCTTTCTCATCGGCGACTTCACCAGCCTGATTGGCGATCCGTCCGGCCGCAACAGCACCCGCCCGCCTTTGACCCCAGAGCAGATCAAGGCCAACGCCGAAACCTACTACCGCCAGGCCAGCCTGGTGCTGGACCCGGCCAAAACCGAGATCCGCTACAACAGCGAGTGGAGCCTTCCGCTGGGCGCCATGGGCATGATCCAGCTGGCTGCCAAGTACACCGTGGCCCGCATGATGGAGCGCAACGACTTTCATGACCGCTTCAAGGCCGGCACGCCCATCAGCGTGCATGAGTTTTTGTACCCGCTGATGCAGGGCTACGACTCGGTGGCGCTCAAGTCTGATCTCGAACTCGGCGGCACCGACCAAAAATTCAACCTGCTGATGGGTCGCACCCTGCAACAGGAATACGGCCAGGAGCCGCAGTGCATCCTGACCATGCCGCTGCTCGAGGGGTTGGACGGCATCGAGAAAATGTCTAAGAGCAAAAACAACTACATCGGCATTGCCGAAGAGCCCAACAGTATGTTCGCCAAAGTGCTCTCCATCTCCGACACCCTGATGTGGCGCTGGTACACCTTGTTGTCGTTTCAAAGCGAAGCGGCCATTGCCGCACTCAAGGCCGAAGTGGCGGGCGGGCGCAACCCCAAAGACGCCAAAGTGGCGCTGGCCAAAGAAATCACCACGCGCTTTCACTCAGCCGCCGCTGCAGACTCTGCCGAGCAGGACTTCATCAACCGCAGCAAAGGCGGCGTACCCGACGAAATTGACGAGATCACACTGACCGGCGCGCCCATGGGCATCGCAGCCCTGCTCAAAGCCGCCGGTCTGGCCCCTTCCGGGAGCGAAGCCACCCGCCTGATCGACGGCGGTGGTGTGCGGGTGGACTCGAGCGTGGTCAGCGACAAGGCGCTGAAGCTGCCAGCGGGTACCTACGTGGTGCAGGTCGGCAAACGCAAGTTTTCCCGTGTCACGCTGAGCTGAGATTCATCATTCGCTCCGGACGCAGGCGGCCATGGCGCTCAGCTTCGTTCGTGTCCTCCGCCCTGCGGGCTCCCCCTTTACCTCACTGCGCTGAGCGCCATGGCCACATTCGTCAGCCAGCGCCGTTAGAAGCCTTTGGGTACATAAGAAGTGATAACAAGCAAAAAAGTGCCGGCTAAAGGTCATGGCGGGGTGCATGCTGCAGCGAAATAAAGGAGGAGCCCGAAGGGCGGAGGACATTCGCGTAAGCATTCACACCGCCATGACCGGCGCACCCTGGCGATCCTCAGTACGGGTTGTCAAACCCCAGCGAGCCCAGCAACAACACTTCCAGCGCTTCCATTTCCAGCGCATCGCGCTCGCTGGTTTCGTGGTCATAACCCTGAGCGTGCAAGCTCGCGTGCACCAGCAGGTGGGCGTAATGCGCTTGCAATGCTTTGCCCTGCGCCGCGGCTTCGCGGGCCACCACCGGGCCGCACAGCACCAGGTCGGCTGTCACCAACGGGGCTTGCGTGTAGTCGAAGGTCAGCACGTTGGTGGCGTAGTCTTTGCCCCGGTAGTCGCGGTTCAGGCTGCGGGCTTCGCTTTCGCTCACCACGCGAACAGTCAGCTCGGCGTTGCGCAGCAGTGCGCGCGTGATCCAGCGCTTGACGGCGGTGCGGGGCAGGGCGGCGCGGTGAGTGGCCAGTTGCGCAAAGTCGCCAAACTGCAATGACAAGTCCAGCGCGTTGGCGGCTTCGCAGGGCTGCGTTAAAGGGGCAAGGCGGGTGGCCATGTCAGACCTTGCGCCGCGTTTTGCGGGCCTGTTGTGCGCTGCCTGGCGCGTTCATATCCACGACATCGTCTGCATCTGCATCCGCGGCGTTGGCATCCGCCTTTGGGCTGCGTTGCTTGTCATAGGCATCGACAATGCGCGCCACCAGCGGGTGACGCACCACGTCGGCGCTGGTCAGGCGGGTGATGGCGATGCCTTGTACGCGCTGCATGATGCGCTCGGCGTCTATCAGGCCGCTGAGCTGCGTCAGAGGCAAATCAACCTGGCTCACGTCGCCGGTGATCACGGCCTTGCTGCCAAAGCCGATGCGCGTCAAAAACATCTTCATCTGCTCGGGCGTGGTGTTTTGCGCCTCGTCCAGAATCACAAAAGCATGGTTCAGCGTGCGCCCGCGCATGAAGGCCAGCGGCGCAATTTCAATTTGCTGGCGCTCAAAGGCCTTTTGCACGCGCTCAAAACCCATCAGCTCGTA
>CAXNEG010000177.1:0-3816 GCA_964201305.1 Polaromonas sp. | reverse complement strand
TCCAGCGCGTGATCGAGCTGGTGCTGTCACTGCCGACCATTCCCATCTGGCTGGCGCTGGCCGCGGCCTTGCCGCAGGACTGGCCGGCCATCATGCATTACCTGATGATCACCGTCATCGTGTCGCTGACCGGCTGGGCCCAACTGGCGCGTGTGGTTCGGGGTCGCTTCCTGAGCCTGCGCACCGAGGAGTTTGTGACGGCTGCGCGGCTTGACGGCGCATCGGAAGGACGGATTATTTTCCGCCACATGCTACCGAGTTTTTCAAGCCACATCATTGCCTCGGTAACGCTGGCGGTGCCGGCGATGATCCTGGCAGAGACCTCGCTGAGCTTTCTGGGCCTGGGCTTGCAACCGCCCACCATCTCCTGGGGCGTGCTGCTTCGGGAGGCGCAAAACATCCGCTCGATCGCCACTGCGCCCTGGCTGTTTGCACCCGGCGCAGCCGTGGTGTTGGCCGTGATTGCACTGAATTTCCTGGGCGACGGACTGCGTGACGCCTCTGACCCGTACAACAAATAATGACCACATCGAACTCCCCCATGGACCCGGCCATGTCAGCCCCATCCACGTCGGCCCTCTTGTCGGTACGCCACTTGAGCACGCACTTTGCAGTACGCAACGGCGTCATCAAGGCAGTTGACGACGTTTCATTTGACGTCGAACACGGCCAGACACTGTGCGTGGTCGGCGAAAGCGGCAGCGGCAAAAGCGTCACAGCGCGCTCGATCCTGCAAATCGTTGACGAGCCCGGCCGAATCGTGGCCGGCACCATGCTGTTCAACCCGCCGGGCGGCGTGTCGGTGGATCTGGCCAAGCTGCATCCACGCAGCAAAGAAATCCGGCAGGTGCGCGGTGCGGCCATTGCCATGATTTTTCAAGAGCCCATGTCTTCACTCTCGCCGGTGCACACGGTCGGTAACCAGATCACCGAGGTCTTGCGGCTGCACCGCCACATGTCCAAGGCCGACTCGCGAGCGCGTTGTATCGAGCTGCTCACTCAGGTGGAGATACCTAACCCTGAGCGCGCCATCGACCGCTACACCTTTGAGTTTTCGGGCGGCATGCGCCAGCGCGTCATGATCGCCATGTCACTGGCCTGCAACCCGGCCCTGCTGATCGCAGATGAGCCAACCACGGCGCTGGATGTGACCACGCAGGCCGAGATCCTGGACCTGATACGCCGGCTGCAAAAGTCGCATGGCATGGCTGTGATGTTCATCACCCACGACATGGGCGTGGTCGCTGAAATTGCCGACCGCGTGATTGTCATGAACCACGGCAAGATTGTCGAAAATGGTCCTGTCGACCAGATTTTTCACAGCCCGCAGGACGACTACACGCGCATGCTGATCGGCTCGGTGCTCAAGCTTGGGCGCAAGGCCGAACTGCGCGTAGCGCGTGCCGAACTGCGTGCTGATGCCTTGCCTATCTTGGAAGTGCATGACCTGGCCATGCACTTCACCCAGGGTAAGAACCTCACCAAAGCTGTGGACGGCGTGTCGCTGTCGGTGCTGCCAGGTGAGTCACTGGGCATTGTGGGAGAGTCCGGCTCCGGCAAAACCACGATGGGCCGCTGCCTGCTGCGCGTCTATGAACCGACAGCCGGTCAGATCAACTACCGGCAGGCTGACGGCTCGGTGGTTGACTTGATGCAAGCCAATAAAGCCACCCTCAAGCAGTGCCGGCGCGACATTCGCATGATCTTCCAGGACCCGGTCAGCTCGCTCAACCCGCGAATGACGGTGGCACAAATTATTGGAGAGCCCCTGCTGGTCAATGGCATTGCCACGGGCCCTGAACTCGATGAGCGCGTGGCTCATCTGCTCGAGCAGGTGGGTATGGAGCCGGCGTGGCGCGAGCGCTATCCACATGCTTTTTCAGGGGGTCAGCGTCAACGCATCGGCATTGCTCGAGCCATCGCGCTGAACCCGCGCCTGATCGTCGCTGACGAAGCTACCTCAGCGCTCGATGTATCCCTGCGCTCGCAAATGCTGGACTTGCTGCTCAAGCTGCAGGACCAGCTTGGCCTGTCATTTATTTTCATCAGCCACGATATTGCAGTGATACGCTATTTTTGCGATCGGGTAGCCGTCATGCACCGCGGCAAGGTGGTCGAGACCGGCGACACCGAGCAAATTTGCGATCATCCTAACCACCCCTACACGCAAGCTCTGTTGTCAGCCATTCCCCGGCCTGACCCGCGCGCACGCAGCATTCACAATCGCTTTCGCTACGACGAAAACGCCATTAAGAAAGCGCAAGCATGAAGATCACAGCGGTCAAGACTTTCTTGATGCATGCCGGCTCGCCGCAGCTCAAGAGTTGGGCTTCGGACGGCAGTTTCGGCACGCAGGTTTTTTCGGGCAACCTCACTGGAACGCGCAACTGGCTTTTTGTGAAGGTTTACACCGACGAAGGCGTGGTGGGCCTGGGTGAATGCTCTGGCTGGCCGCGCGTGATCGAAACCGCCTTGCAGGATTTGCAAGCTCTGCTCATTGGCGAAGACCCTCAGCACATTGAGCGGCTCTGGCAAAAAATGCAGATCGCCATCATGGGTCACGGCATGACCGGCACGGTAGGCGCCGGCGCCATGACCGGCATTGACATGGCACTCTGGGACATTAAAGGCAAAGTACTGGGGGTGCCGGTTTGGAGCTTGCTAGGGGGCCAGGTACGCAGCCAGGTCCGTATGTATGCGCACGCCAGCACGCCCGAAACAGCGCTGGCCCTCAAAGCGCGTGGTGTTACCGCACTCAAATGTGGCGGCGTGTCAGACCCGGTGCGCAAAATTGCCGCCTTGCGTGAAGCGGTGGGCGATGAGATCGACCTGATGATCGACCTGCACGGACCACCCTGGCTGACACCGGCCGACGCCGCCAGCCTAGCGCGCGAGCTCGAGCCCTACAAACTGCTCTTTATGGAAGACCCGATAGCGCCGGAGAACCTTGACGGCTACCGGCGTATACGCGACGCCTCGAGCATTCCCCTGGCCGCCGGTGAGCGCATGAGTACCATCTTCGGGCTGCGGCAATTGATAGAGCAAGAACTGGTGGACGTGGTGCAACCGGACACAGGTCGCGCCGGCGGCATCACGCAGATGAAAAAGATCGCAGCCATGGCCGAGGCACACCACATCATGATGGCGCCGCACTCAGGCTCCCTCGGGCCGGTGGCCGAGTACGCCGCCCTTCACCTGCTGGCCGCTATTCCGAATACTCTTTTTTTAGAGCGCATTGAAGACGACTGGGACGGCCGGTCCCACACCGCCCTGCCTCCCTTGCATCAGCACAATGGCTTTCTGACAGTGCCCACGGCCCCCGGCCTGGGCGTTGAAATTGACGAAGACTTTGTAGCCCGATTTCCAAGTCAGGCCAATGTATCTATCCCGGTGACACCGGCTTCCGGCGCGTACGCCGAGGGTACTTTCGAAGAGCACGTTTATGTTCAGACGCGTATGAAGCGCGCGCATTATTTACCCAAAGGCTGATGGCAATGAAGATTGATAGGCTGCGCGTTTTCATGTCGCGCGACAAAGACCGCCCTCGCGTGGTGCTGGCCATGGATACCGACGAAGGCATCACCGGCTGGGGTGAGTGCTACAACCACGGCCCCGACCTGGCCTTGTTTCCGCTGTTTGAATACCTGCTGCAATTTATCCGGGGCCAGGATCCGAGACGTATCACCCACATTCACCAATACCTCATGAAGCAGACCCGCTTTCCGCCGGGAGCGCTGGGGCTGGCCGCTATTTCTGCCATCGACCATTGCCTGTGGGATATTTCGGCCAAAGCGCTGGGCGTGCCGGTGTACCAGC
>CAXNEG010000176.1:0-3834 GCA_964201305.1 Polaromonas sp. | reverse complement strand
CCCATGAGCTTGGCCGACTTGTCAAAGGCTTCGCCGGCGGCGTCGTCAATGCTTTCGCCCAGCAGCTCATAGCTGCCCACGCGGTCCACCCGCATCAACTGCGTGTGGCCGCCCGACACCAGCAAAGCTACAAAAGGAAACTCCGGCGGATCGGCACTTAAAAAAGGCGAGAGCAAATGGCCTTCAAGGTGATGCACACCCATCACCGGCTTGCCCAAGCTGGCGGCCAGCGCGCAGGCCACGCCGGCCCCCACCAACAGCGCACCGGCCAGCCCCGGGCCACGCGTGTAGGCCACCACATCCACCTCCGGCAAAGTGCGGCCGGCCTGGCCCATCACCTCGGCAATGAGCGGCAACACCCGGCGAATATGGTCACGGCTGGCGAGTTCAGGCACCACGCCGCCATAGGCCTGGTGCATCTCGATCTGGCTGTACAAGGCGTGCGAAAGCAGCACTGGCACGCCTGTGCCGGAGGCATCTGTCAGCGCCACGCCGGTTTCATCGCAACTTGATTCAATTCCTAAAACAACCATGAGGCGAGTTTACGGTGATGTGCCCGGAGACAGCGCAGCCACATGAGGTGGGCTGGTATGGGAACAAGCAGCCAATAAGCACATAACCCAAAGTCATCAACGCTCACAGACAATGAGCGCATGGGCATCAGCATCTACATCAAGGAAATCGGTCGCGGCAAGGACGGGGCGCGTTCGCTCACGCGCTTGCAGGCGGCTGACTTGCTGGGCCAGGTGCTTGACGGCGCAGTGAGCGATCTGGAGGTGGGTGGCTTTTGTCTGGCGATGCGCATCAAGGGCGAGACGCCTGACGAGATGGCTGGCTTTCTGGACGCCACGCATGCGCGGCTGGCGCGCTTTCCCGACAGCGGCCGCCCCACCGTGGTTTTGCCCAGCTACAACGGCGCGCGCAAGCTGCCGGTGCTCACGCCGCTCCTGGCGCTGCTGCTGGCGCGTGAAGGTTTTAGCGTGTTGGTGCACGGCACCGCCACCGAATCGCAACGGGTCTTAGGCTCTGATGTTTTGGCCGCGTTGAACATCGCCCCTTTGTCGCGCATCGACCCATTGCCCGCCGGCCAAGTCGCCTTTGCGCCCACCGAACTGCTGTGCCCCGGCCTCAAACGCCTGCTCGATGTGCGCAGATGGGTCGGTCTGCGCAACCCGGCGCACAGCCTGGTCAAACTCATGAACCCCTGCTTGGGGCAGGCACTGGTGGTCAGCAGTTTCACCCACCCCGAATACGCCATCTCGATGGCGCAGACCAAAGAGCTGATGCAGGCCAATGCCTTGCTGCTGCGCGGCACCGAAGGCGAAGTGGTGGCTGACGCGCGTCGCATGCCGCCCATGGATGGTTTTTTACAGGGCCAGCGTATGGCGCTGGAAACCGCACAGAGCGGCACGCTGGCCAGCCTGCCCGACCTGCCCAAAGCGATCGATGCAGCCACCACGGCGGCCTACATTGAAGCGGTGCTGGCCGGCCGTCAAGCCGTGCCAAGGCCGATTGCGCGACAGGTGGAGCACATTTTGCAATTGACGAAAAAAATGACTTCAACATCATGAACAAGAACGACCATTTCACTCCAAACGCCCGCGGACAGTGCACGCTGGTCGGTGCCGGCCCGGGTGATCCGGAACTGCTCACCCTCAAAGCGATCAAGGCCATCCAAGCTGCGACCGTGCTCTTGGTCGATGACCTGGTGAGCGACGAGATCGTTGCTTTTGCGCCTGCAGGTACACGCATCGTCTACGTCGGCAAGCGTGGCGGCTGCAAGTCCACGCCGCAGGACTTCATCCAAAAACTCATGATCACGGCTGCGCGCGATGGGGAGAATGTGGTCCGACTCAAAGGCGGCGACCCTTTCATCTTCGGCCGTGGCGGCGAAGAGCGCGAGCATCTGCAAGCCGCCGGCGTCAAAGTCACGGTCATCAACGGCATCACCGCCGGTCTGGCCGCTGTCACCAGCCTTGGCGTGCCGCTGACGCACCGCGAGCATGCGCATGGCGTGGTGTTTGTCACCGGCCACGCCAAGCCGGGCGATGCCGGCACTGACTGGCGCGCCTTGGCCGCCACCGCGCACAGCGCCCGGCTGACCCTGGTGATTTACATGGGCATGAGCGGCGCAAGCCGCATTCAAACCGAGCTGTTGACCGGCCTGCCCGCCAGCACACCGGTGGCGGTGATTCAAAACGCCTCGCTGCCCACGCAGCGCCACATCAGCAGCACGCTGGGCGAGTTGGCTACGGCCATTGAGACTCACAACATGACCAGCCCTTCGGTCATTGTGGTGGGCGAAGTGGTCGGCTGTCTGGCGCTGGCAGCAGCGCATCCCCAGGCCGCTGCGGCCTGACGCGGAGCCCGGCCTTGGGCCGGCTTCAATACACTTCCTGCATGCATTCATTTGACGTGGTGGTGATCGGTGCCGGCGCTGCCGGCCTTTTTTGTGCGGGCGTAGCCGGCCAGTTGGGTCTGCGCGTGCTGGTGCTGGACCACAGCGAGAAAGTCGCCGAAAAAATCCGCATCTCGGGCGGCGGGCGCTGTAATTTCACCAACAGCGGCACCACGCCGGCGCATTTTCTGAGCGAGAACCCGCATTTTTGCCGCTCGGCCCTGTCGCGCTACACGCCGCAGGACTTCATTGCGCTGCTGCAAAAGCACCAGATTAAGTTTCACGAAAAACACAAAGGTCAGCTGTTTTGCGACCGCTCAGCCGACGACATCATCCAGATGCTGCTGGCCGAGTGCGCGGCCGGCGGCGTCGAACGCTGGCAGCCCTGCCGCGTCAAGAGCGTGCAGCCAGCGACGGCCGGTGGTTACGAGATCGACAGCGACCGCGGGCCAATTACCTGCGAGCAAGTGGTGATCGCCACCGGCGGCTTGTCCATCCCGAAAATCGGCGCCAGCGATTTCGGCTACCGCATCGCCAAACAGTTCAAGCTGCGCCTGGTCGAGCCGCGTGCGGCGCTGGTGCCGCTGACTTTTGACGGTCAGGGCTGGGCGCCTTATGCGCAGCTTGCCGGCCTGGCCTTGCCGGTGCAGATCGAAACCGGGCCGGCCGATGTCAGCCCCAAACAGCGCAAAAAAGCGGTGATTTTTTCTGAAGACCTGCTGTTCACCCACCGCGGCCTGAGCGGGCCGGCGGTGCTGCAAATTTCCAGCTTCTGGCGTGAAGGCCAGCCCGTGCGCATCAACCTGGCGCCCGGCACCGACCTGAGCGCCACGCTGCTGCAAGCCAAAAGCCAGTCCCGCAAACTGATTGCCAACGAGCTGGCCGCACTGGTGCCTGCCCGGCTGGCCGACGCCTGGGTTGGCGATGACGCGGCGCTGCAACGCCCGATCAGCGACGCGCCCGACAAAGCGCTGCAAACCCTGGCCGCCCGCCTGGCCGACTGGCCGACTGGCAAATGGTGCCCACCGGCACCGAAGGCTATGCCAAGGCCGAGGTCACTGCTGGCGGCGTGGACACGCGTGAGCTGTCCTCGCAAAGCATGGAGTCGAGGCAGCCCGGGCTGTATTTCATTGGGGAAGTGGTGGACGTCACCGGCTGGCTGGGGGGCTACAACTTTCAGTGGGCCTGGGCCTCGGGCTTTGCCTGCGCGCAGGCTATGGCGCAGAAAAAAACCACACTTTTGGCCTGATTAACCGCCCGCAACACCCACTTACAGACTCACCAGAGCGCTAGAAGCTGGAAAACCCGCTTTCTCTGGCTATAATCCAAGGCTTTGCTAGCAAACCCGCGTCCGACCTGATCCTGATCAGATCAATTGAAGACGCATCCTTTTTGGATCAATTCATCAATGACCACTATCCGTGTAAAAGACAACG
>CAXNEG010000175.1:0-3868 GCA_964201305.1 Polaromonas sp. | reverse complement strand
GGCTTTCACAGCATGGACACGCTGGTGGTCAGCCTGTTAGACCGTGTCACTGAAATGTCGAAAAACCCCAACGACATCACCGGCGTGCCCACCGGCTTTCATGACCTGGACCGCGAGACCTCGGGCTTTCAGAAGGGCGACCTGATCATCCTGGCGGCCCGTCCTTCTATGGGCAAGACCGCATTGGCCATCAACATTGCCGAGCATGTGGCGCTCAACGAGGGCCTGCCGGTGGCTGTGTTTTCCATGGAGATGGGTGCCTCTCAGTTGGCGGTGCGTATCGTCGGCTCTATCGGGCGCATTGACCAGAGTCATCTGCGCACCGGCAAGCTGTCCCCTGAAGAGTGGCCGCGCCTGATTGAATCCATCGAGAAATTGCGCAATATTTCTCTTCACATTGATGAAACTCCGGGCCTGACAGTCAGCGAGTTGCGCGCCAATGCACGCCGGCTGTCTCGCCACTTCGGCCAACTTGGTTTGATTGTGGTCGATTACCTGCAGCTCATGAGTGTCTCCAGCAGCATGAGCGAAGAAAACCGCGCGACCGCCGTGGGTGAGATTTCACGCGGCCTGAAAATGCTGGCCAAAGAGTTGCAATGCCCGGTACTTGCTTTGTCGCAGCTCAGCCGCGGCGTTGAGTCGCGCACAGACAAACGACCCATGATGAGTGACTTGCGCGAATCCGGCGCGATCGAGCAAGATGCCGACGTCATCATGTTTATTTACCGCGATGAGTACTACACCAAAGAAGCTTGTAAAGAGCCAGGTGTTGCTGAGGTGATCATCAGCAAGCAGCGTAACGGCCCGACCGGCACCGTCAAGCTGACCTTCTTGAATCGCATTACCAAGTTTGAAAGTATGGCGCGCGACCATGGCAGTTACTGATCACCCCCGGCAGTACGGCCTTAGCGTTTAGCGGATGCCGCGGGTATCCATTCAATATGAAGTTGCACAGTTACTACCGATCCTCGGCGTCCTTCAGGGTTCGCATTGCGCTCAATCTCAAGGGACTGGCTTACGACTACGTGCCAGTGCATTTGAATCGCGGCGACCATAAAAAACCGCCTTATGCAGATTTGTCGGTCGACACGCTGGTGCCGCTGCTGGAAACCGATGGTGAGCGTCTGTCGCAATCGATGGCCATCATCGAGTACCTGGACGAAACCCATCCCGCCCCGCCCCTGTTACCACCCGATTCGCTGGGGCGGGCCAAAGTGCGGGCGCTGGCGCAGTCGGTGGCGTGTGAAATACACCCCCTTAACAACCTGCGCGTACTCAAGCACCTGGTGAGGGAGTTGAAAATTGACGAAGCCGCCAAAAACGGCTGGTACCACCATTGGTGCCGCACCGGTCTGCAGACCTTTGAACGTCAATTGGCCCAGCTGCCGCCTGCTCTTTACTGCTACGGCCAGACCCCGACCCTGGCCGACTGCTGCCTGGTGCCGCAGATCTTCAACGCCCAACGCTTTGATGTGAACTTGACGGGTTTGCCGCGCACCATGGCTGCTTTTGAGGCGTGCATGGATCTGCCCGCTTTTGCCCTGGCCCAGCCCTCGGCCTGCCCTGACAACGAGTAGAAACTCCCTTGAACGCGCACTGGCACCCCGAATGGTTGATTCCACAGTGGCCTGCGCCCAGCGGGGTTCGCGCTGTGTTCACCAGCCGGGCAGGCGGGCAATCGACCGCGCCATGGGACAGCCTGAACCTGGGCGAGCATGTGCAGGATGCGCCGTCCCGGGTGGCGGCCAACCGGCAAACCCTGGCTTTGGCCACGGCTTGCCGGCCTGTTTTTTTGCGTCAGTTGCATGGTGAGCAGGTGGCATTGCTGGAAGCCAAAAGCATGGACCTCAGCGACCCGCAGGCTGATGCAGCCGTCACCCGTGAGCGCGGCCTGGGTTGCACCATCATGGTGGCTGACTGCCTGCCGGTCTTGCTGACTCACCTTGACCTGCCTGTGGTGGCAGCAGCCCATGCCGGTTGGCGCGGCCTGGCCGGTCTGGGGGCAGGGGGCTTACCAGGTACGTCGGCGGGGGTATTGGGCACTGTTTTCAGTCGCTTTGCCGACTTGTCAGGGCAAAGCCAGGCGCAGGCTGCCCAAAGAACCATTGCCTGGCTGGGTCCGTGCATCGGGCCCAGCGCCTTTGAAGTGGGAGCCGAGGTCAAAGTGGCTTTTGAAGCCTGGCACCCGGGCTCTGGCGCTTATTTTGCAGCGCTGCCCGGCCTGCCAGGCCAATACCTGGCTGACTTGGCAGGGCTGGCTCGCCTGAAGCTGCATGCCCTGGGCATTGCCGGGGTGTACGGCAACGACGGCAGCCCCGGCTGGTGCACTGTGGGCCAGCCTTCAAGCTTCTTTTCTCACCGACGCGACACTGCCCTCGGCCACAGCACCGGCCGCATGGCCGCTTGTATCTGGCAGATTTGATGGCTCGGGGGGCAGTGCAGGCACTTTGAGCTGGTCCTCGGCCAGCGCCTTGGCCTTGAGCTTGCGACGGCGGGCTGGCGTGTTCATCACATACATCACCAGCGCCAGCGGCAAAGCGCCGTACAGCAAAAAAGTCATCAAGGCACCTAAAACCGTGCCGGTGCTGCTGGTGGCCTCAGCAATGCTCATCATCAGCACGACATAAATCCATGCAATTGCGGTCAGGTACATAAAAGTTAGGGCATAGTCAGGTTAGAGAAACAAAACGCATGCATAGTCAGCATGGCAGCACAAGCTAAGTCTGCAACAGAGTCTTTTTAAAGACCATCGCTGCCAGGCAGATTGAGGAGACAACATGAATTCTGACGCAAACTGGGCTCAGCTGGCCCGGCAATTTCAAGATAGCCTGAGTCAAGGCATGCAAAAGGCAATGAACACCGTACCCAGCTCGCTGATGCAAGGTGTGCCGGCGGCCAAAGACCCTTTTGCCGGCTTGCAATTAGACCCGGCCAAACTGCTGGAAATCCAGCAGTCCTACCTCCAGCAGGCCGGTGACTTGTGGAACACCGGCATGTCGGCCGAGGCAGCCCAGCTCAAGCCGGTGGCCGACCGCCGCTTTGCCGGCGAGGCTTGGAGCAGCAACCCTGTCGCGCACTTTAGCGCTGCCAGCTACATGATCAATGCACAGGCACTGATGGGCCTGGCTGAAGCCGTTGAAGGCGATGAGAAAACCCGTGCACGGGTACGCTTTGCGGTAGAGCAGTGGCTGGCGGCCAGCGCCCCAAGCAATTTTCTGGCTTTGAATGCCGAGGCCCAGAAAAAAGCGCTGGACACCCAGGGCCAAAGCATTGCCCAGGGCCTGCAAAACCTGATGCACGACATGCAGCAGGGCCATGTCTCCATGACCGATGAAAGCGTCTTTGAGGTTGGCAAAAACGTCGCCACCACTGAAGGCGCAGTGGTCTTTGAAAACGAATTTTTCCAGTTGCTCGAGTACAAGCCGCTCACCGCCAAGGTGCATGCAACGCCTTTCCTCTTGGTGCCGCCTTGCATCAACAAGTTCTACATCCTGGACCTGCAGCCTGAAAACTCATTGATTCGGTACGCCGTGGCGCAGGGACACCGCACCTTTGTGGTCAGCTGGCGCAACCCCGACGAGTCCATGCAGGACAAAACCTGGGACGACTACATCGAGCATGCCGCCATCCAGGCGATTGCTGTCACGCAAGAGATCACCGGCGCCAAAAACATCAACGCGCTGGGCTTTTGCGTGGGCGGCACTATTTTGAGCACTGCGCTGGCCGTGCTGGCCGCACGCGGCGAAAAGCCGGTGGCCAGCCTGACCCTGTTGACCTCTTTGCTGGATTTCTCGGACACCGGCATTCTGGACATCTTCATTGACGAGACGGCCGTCAAGTTCCGCGAAATGCAAATGGGCAGCGGCGG
>CAXNEG010000174.1:0-3873 GCA_964201305.1 Polaromonas sp. | reverse complement strand
CTGGACTTTGCCGAGTTTGTGGCCATCAACAAATTCGACCGCAAGGGTTCGCTGGACGCGCTGCGCGATGTGGCCAAACAAGTGCAGCGCAACCAGGAAGCCTGGACCACGCCCACCGAGCAGATGCCGGTGTTTGGCACCATGGCCGCGCGCTTTAACGACGACGGCGTGACCGCGCTCTACCAGGCGCTCAAACCACGACTGGCCGAACTTGGTCTGCTGCTGAAAGCCGGTACGCTGCCGCAGGTGACGGTACGCCACAGCACCAACCAGACCCCGGTGGTACCCGCCGCGCGTACCCGCTACTTGGCTGAAATTTCTGAGACGGTTCGCGGCTACAAAAAACGGGCTGCCGCGCAAGGCCAACTCGCGCGCGAAGTGCAGCAACTCAAGGCCGCTGCTGCCATGCTGAAAATCGACAAGCCAGGCAAAGCCCCCGCTGCTGAAGCAGCGCTTGACCTGGCAGGCCACCGCAAGGCACGCATGGATGCCGACGCACGCGCCCTGCTGGCTCAGTGGCCAGACATGCAAGCGGCCTACGCCGGCGAAGAATACGTGGTCAAAATCCGTGGCAAGGAAATCCGCACGGCGCTGGTCACCAAGTCCTTGTCTGGCACACCGATTCGTAAAGTCAGCCTGCCCAAATACCACGACGATGGCGAGGTGCTGCAATGGCTGATGCTGGACAACGTTCCGGGCAGCTTTCCCTACACCGCAGGCACTTTTGCCTTCAAACGCGAGGGCGAAGACCCGACCCGCATGTTTGCCGGCGAGGGCGATGCCTTTCGCACCAATACGCGCTTCAAGCTGCTCAGTAGCGGCATGGCAGCCAAGCGCCTGTCCACGGCGTTTGACTCAGTCACGCTGTACGGCAACGACCCCGACTTGCGCCCCGATATTTACGGCAAGGTGGGCAACAGCGGCGTGAGCATTGCCACGCTGGACGACATGAAGGTGCTCTACGGCGGCTTTGATCTGTGCAACCCCGGCACTTCGGTCAGCATGACGATCAACGGCCCGGCGCCCAGCATCCTGGCCATGTTCATGAACACCGCCATTGACCAGAATATTGATAAGTTCAAGCTAGACAACAGCCGCGAACCCACCGAGACCGAGACGGCAAAAATTAAAGAATGGGTGATGGCAAATGTGCGCGGTACGGTGCAGGCCGACATTTTGAAAGAAGACCAGGGCCAGAACACCTGCATTTTCAGCACCGAATTCAGCCTGAAGGTGATGGGCGACGTAGCACAGTACTTTGTCGACCACGACGTGCGCAACTTCTACAGCGTGTCCATCAGCGGTTACCACATTGCCGAAGCCGGTGCCAACCCGATCAGCCAGCTGGCCTTCACGCTGTCCAACGGCTTCACCTTTGTCGAAGCTTATCTGGCGCGCGGCATGCACATTGACGACTTTGCGCCGAACTTAAGCTTCTTCTTTTCCAACGGCATGGACCCGGAATACACCGTGATGGGCCGCGTGGCACGCCGCATCTGGGCCGTCGCCATGAAAGAAAAATACGGTGCCAACGAGCGCAGCCAAAAACTCAAATACCACATCCAAACCAGCGGGCGCAGCCTGCACGCGCAAGAGATTCAGTTCAACGACATCCGGACCACGCTGCAAGCGCTGATTGCGATTTACGACAACTGCAACAGCCTGCACACCAACGCGTTTGACGAGGCGATTACCACGCCGACCGAAGACTCGGTGCGCCGCGCCATGGCGATCCAGCTCATCATCAACCGCGAATGGGGTCTTGCTAAAAACGAGAACCCGTCGCAAGGTGCTTTCATCATCGAAGAACTCACCGAACTGCTGGAAGAAGCGGTGCTGGCGGAGTTCGAGCGCATTGCCGAGCGCGGTGGTGTGCTCGGCGCCATGGAAACCGGCTACCAGCGCGGCAAGATTCAAGATGAGTCCATGCACTACGAGATGCTCAAGCACACCGGCGAGCTGCCCATCATCGGCGTCAACACCTTCCGCAACCCGAACGGCGACCAGGTGATGGACAAGCTCGAACTCGCCCGCTCCACCGACGCAGAAAAAGCCAGCCAGCTCGAGCGCCTGCACGCCTTCCACGCATGCCATGCCACCGAGTCCCCCGCCATGTTGGCCCGCCTGCAAAAAGCCGTGATCGCCAACGACAACGTGTTTGAAGTGCTGATGGACGCGGTGCGCGTCTGCTCGCTGGGGCAGATCACCAACGCACTGTTTGAAGTCGGCGGGCAGTACCGGCGCAGTATGTAAGTGCGGGCTCGCTTGTCCGGCTTGCAAGCGGTTAAAATAAAGACTAACTACAAAAGTCCACAGGAACTCTCATGTCCAACCCGCATTCTCATTCTTCCTCTGCAGAACATGGCAAACCCGCTGAAGAAGTGGACACCATCGAGGCCATCGTGCCCATGATGCCTCTGATTTTGCCACTGGCCGGCGGTGTGCTGATTTTCATGCTGGCCTTCATCGCCGTTGTCATGGCTTGACTCCGGCACCCTGGCCGCTCAGCGGTCCGAAGTCCAAAACCTGCCCTGGCGGGTTTTTTTACGCCTTGACGACATAACGCTATGCAAGTTTTGCATACATATACCTTGTAACGGCTTTGTAACTTACGGCCGAAGTTCTTAGAATGACCTTTTCAAGCGATCAAAACCTGCTCACTGCGGGACATTTTTTGCATGCTTGCGCTCGGTTCCATTGCAGCGCTATTTCGACAGCCACCCCACCCATTTCAATGGCCGCAAGGCAAGACGGGTTGTTGCCGAAATCACGTTTTTAACCTTGGAGCTTTTTAATGAACCACCCCGCCATGCCAGGGCTGGCGCTGAATGCGCCCGCTTATGTCAAAAATGCCAAGCTGATTGCCTGGGTCGCCGACATGGCGGCCCTGTGCAAACCGGATGCGGTTTACTGGTGCGATGGCAGCGAGGCCGAATACCAGCACCTGTGCCAGCGACTGGTCGATGGCGGCACCATGCAAAAGCTCAACCCGCTCAAGCGCCCCAACAGTTTTCTGGCGCTGAGCGACCCGAGCGATGTGGCCCGCGTAGAAGACCGCACTTACATCTGCTCCGCCAAAAAAGAAGACGCCGGCCCGACCAACAACTGGGTGGCCCCGGCCGAGATGCGCGCCACGCTGGCCCCGTTGTTTGACGGCTGCATGAAAGGCCGCACGCTCTACGTGGTGCCGTTTTCGATGGGCCCGCTGGGCTCGCCGATTGCGCACATCGGCATCGAACTCTCAGACAGTCCCTACGTGGCGGTGAACATGAAGCTCATGACGCGCATGGGCCGCGCCGTGTATGACGTACTGGGCGCCGAGGGCGATTTCGTGCCTTGCATTCACACTGTGGGCGCGCCGCTGGCAGCCGGGCAACAAGACGTCGCATGGCCCTGCAACAAGACCAAGTACATCGTGCATTACCCTGAAACGCGTGAGATCTGGTCTTACGGTTCGGGCTACGGCGGCAATGCACTGCTGGGTAAAAAATGTTTTGCGCTGCGCATCGCCTCCATCATGGGCCGCGACGAGGGCTGGCTGGCCGAGCACATGTTGATTTTGGGCGTGACCAACCCGCAAGGCCAGAAGTACCACGTGGCGGCAGCTTTCCCCAGCGCCTGCGGCAAGACCAATTTTTCCATGCTGGTGCCACCTGCCGGCTTTGAGGGCTGGAAAGTCACCACCATCGGCGACGACATCGCCTGGATCAAGCCATCGGCCGATGGCCGCCTGCGCGCCATCAACCCCGAGGCCGGCTACTTTGGCGTGGCCCCGGGCACCAACATGCTGACCAACCCGAACTGCATGCGCAGCCTGACCAAAGACACCATCTTCACCAACGTCGCGCTGACCGACGACGGCGATGTGTGGTG
>CAXNEG010000173.1:0-3913 GCA_964201305.1 Polaromonas sp. | reverse complement strand
GCTTTGACAACCAGCTGGTGCGTGCTTTTCCCAATATCACCAACATCGACACGACCAGCACCTTGGCGCAAGTTCAGCGCGTGCTCGACCAGGTGATTCGCGCCATTGAGTTTTTGTTCGGCTTCACCTTGGCCGCCGGGCTGGTGGTGTTGTTTGCCGCTGTCACGGCCACACGTGAAGAGCGGGCGCGTGAGTTTGCCATCATGCGCGCGGTGGGTGCACGCGCTTCGCTGCTGCGGCAGGTGCAACGCGCCGAACTCGCCGGTGTCGGCCTGCTGGCCGGCTTTTTGGCCTCGGCTGTGGCGGTGGGGGTGGGCTGGGCCTTGGCGCGCTATGTGTTTAACTTTGCCTGGACGGCCTCCTGGCTGGTGCTGGTGCTCGGTAGTCTGGCAGGCGCTGTGCTGGCGCTGGCGGCCGGCTGGTGGGGTTTGCGTTCTGTGCTCAACACGCCGGTGGTGCAAACCCTCAGGCAGTCGCAGTGATGTCCTTGGCGGGTGCAAGAGACAATGTTGGCCATGAACATTGAAGACAAGCCGCCCGGTAACCCACCCTTAGAAACACCGTTTGCCTGGATAGGCGGCGAAAGCCAGGTTCATGCACTGGTTGACCGCTTTTATGACCTGATGGACCTGGAGCCCGGCTATGCCGCATTGCGCGCCACCCACGGCACGGAGCTGTCCAATGCGCGTGAAAAACTCACAATGTTTTTAACCGGCTGGATGGGCGGGCCGCAGCGCTACACCGAGCAATTCGGCCATCCACGTCTGCGCATGCGCCATATGCCGTTTTCAATCGGTATTGCAGAGCGTGACCAGTGGGTGGCCTGCATGGACCAGGCGATGCAAGAGACGGCGGTAGACGACGCCCTGCGCACACGCCTCAAAGAATCTTTCATGCAGACGGCCGACTGGATGCGTAATCGCGGCGTTTGACCTGCCAATCTCTGGCCGGCCCCTGAAGGGCACCCTGGGCAGCTTGCGGAGTTTTAGGAAGGACGGCGGGCCAAGCTCAGCGTCATGGGGCCGTTGAGGGTTTCGCCGCAGCCTAGCTGCATGCTGCCAGTGCCGGCCATTCCCTGCGCTGCCAGGTTAAACGCGTTGGTCACATGGCTGACCGGTTCGATGCACAGGTATGCGCCTTGCGGCGGTCTGTGCACCACCAGGTGCGACAGCAGCGGGCCGGTTTGCATGTCAAGTTGGTCCCCGCCGGGCAAGTCCAGCGTGAGCCGGCCGTCCCAGCCAGAGAGGTAGTCGGTCATCGTTCCCTCGCGCAGCGCGCGGGCCGTGGCAAAGGATTCGCCGGCCGGCAAGGGGCGCGCAGACAGCGCCAGAAAATCTGCATCACTGTCCCACAAATGACTGGCCTGGAAGTGCAATGGTGAGCTCAGTGTGTGCAAAAAAAACGGATGCCAACCCAGCCCGGCGGGCATGCTGCGCGCGTCCAGGTTGGTCAGGCTTAAATTCATTTGCAGTGCATCACTGCGCAGGGCAATCTGCATCTCAGTTTGAAAGTGCCAGGGCCATGCTGCGCTGGCGGGGTGGTCCAGCGCCAGTACGGCGGACTGCACATCTTGCGCCAACACGCGCCATGGCAAACCATGCGCAGGCCCGTGCAGGGTGTGAGGTGCAGCGTCCGGGTGCGGACTGAGTTGGACCACGCCGCCGGGCGTGTCAATTTGCGCGTTGGCAATGCGGTTGGAGTAGGGCACCAGCGGGTAAATGCCGCCCTTGCTCCAGCGCAGCGGGTTTACGCCTTGCGCGGTGTAGGGAAACAGCACATCGACAGTGCGCCCGTCATCACGCGCCAGTGTCAGGCTGCACACCCGGCCACCGGCGTCCGGGCGCAGCACCGCGCAGGCCTTGCCGGCGCGCAGCACCAGGTCGCCGGGATAAGTCGTTGGATCAGGCATAGGCGCTGAGTCCTACCGGCAGGCGGTTCTGGGCGTATCGGTTCCTCAAAAAAAAGCGGTTCATGAGGGCCATGATACGCAGCGGCCTTAACTTTGCGCCAGCAGCACCATCAGCGCGCCCGCGCCGCCATCGGCCGGACGGGCCTGGGCAAAGGCCAGCACTTCTTTTTTCTGGATCAACCAGCTGTGCACCCGGCCTTTGAGCACCGGCGCTTTGCCCGGTGAGCCCAAGCCTTTACCGTGCACTACGCGCACGCAGCGCCAGCCGGTTTTGTGGGCGTCGCGGATGAACTGCGACAAGCTCTCGCGGGCCTCTTCGCGGCGCAGGCCGTGCAGGTCAATTTGCCCCTGCACGCTCCAGCCGCCACGCCGCAGTTTGCGCAGCACATCGGGCCCCATGCCGGGGCGCCGAAAGCTCAGCGCGTCGTCGGTGTCCAGCAGGGTGCTCACATCAAACTCGTCCGAAATGGCTTCGCGCATGACGGCCATTTCATCGCGCTGGTGTTGCACCGGCACAGGTGCGGGCGGCTCGGCGCGCAGGCCGGCCCTTTGCCCTGGCGCATGGCGTGCCGGCAGGGCCTTGACCGGGCCGATGGCCCGTTTGAAAAGCTCTTTTTCGGCCTGGCGCTGGCGGGCTGCGGCCAGGCGCTCGGCTTCTTGCTGCGCCGCCATCTGGGCTTGCGCCTGGATGTCCTGCTTGAGCGCCTTGAGGCCGCGCAGGTCTTTGATAGCGGGCTTGCTGGCTGACTTGTTGACGAGTTTTTTGGCAGGCGTTGGCATGCCCGAACTTTAGACCAAACCCAGCTCCGCCATCGACACCGCTTGCGACGCGGTCACCACAAAATGGTCCAGCACGCGCACATCCACCAGCGCCAGGGCGGCTTTGAGGGTGTGCGTCAAGGCCTCGTCAGCGCGTGAGGGCTGGGCTGTGCCGCTGGGGTGGTTGTGGGCCAGCACCACGCTGCTTGCGTTCAATGTGAGCGCCTGCTTCACCACCTCGCGCGGGTAGACGCTGGTTTGCGTCAGGGTGCCGCGAAACATTTCCTCCAGAGCGATCAAACGATACTGGCTGTCTAAAAAAAGTACCGCAAAAACTTCATGTTGCAACCCTCCCAGTTGCAGTTGCAGGAAGTCGTGCACAGCTTGTGGCGTGTTGAACAAGGGTTTTTGCGTCAGCTCCTGGGCCAGGGCCCGGCGCGCGAGTTCCAGCACCGCCACCAGTTCGGCCCGTTTGGCCGGCCCCAGGCCCTTGACGGCCTTCAGCGCCTCAGCCGGCGTGTGCAGCAGACCGGCCACCCCGCCAAAGCGGACCACCAACTCTTGCGCCAATTGCAAGACGTTTTTACCGCGAATGCCGCTGCGCAGCAGCAAGGCCAGCAATTCAGCGTCACTCAGCGCCGCCGGGCCACGGCTGAGCAGCTTTTCACGCGGCCGGGCTTCTGGGGGCAGGTCTTTGAGCAGCATGCCTAAAGCTTAGCCAAAGGGGGCGCCGGGGCGGATGAACTTTGTCCGGCGCCGGTCAAAGACCGGACGGGGTGGCGATCCTGCGGCGCTTCTTACAATGGCTTTTTTGCCCGTACTGAAAGTTGTCATGTTGTCTGCCCCGCTCGAGTCTTTGCCGCGTGTGACCCCGGGGTCTTTTTTGACATTGCACTACCGCATGGCGGCTGCCGCCGTCAACGGACAGCCCGGCGCTGACATCATCAATACCTTTGAAGGCAAGCCCGCTACCCTGAGCCTGGGCGGCGGCCAGTTGTCACCGGCGCTTGAGCAGCGGCTGCTGGGGCTGAGCGAGGGTGCGCGTGTCACCTTTGAGGTGCCTGCCGGCGAGGCTTTTGGCGAGCGCAACCCTGAGCTGGTCCAATGGGTGGGCCGCAAACTGCTCAACGAGTTAGGTGACCCTGACGAGCGCTACCATTCAGGCGACGTGGTGCAGTTTCCCACCCCCGACGGCATGGGCCAGTACGCCGGCGCCGTGCAGCAGGTCAAGGCGGATGGAACGGC
>CAXNEG010000172.1:0-3924 GCA_964201305.1 Polaromonas sp. | reverse complement strand
CCTGTATCGCCCTGGTCTTGTCATTTCCTCTGTGGCTTGTGCCGCCCCTGGTACTGGTCTTGCCACCGTTGATATGGGGTTGGCTCACTTACCGCGTGATGGCTTATGACGCGCTGGCAGAGCACGCTAGCGCCGACGAACGTCGGCATATTTTCAAGGAGCACCATTGGAGTCTGCTGAGCATCGGTGTGCTCAGCGGCTACCTGGGCGCTGTGCCCAGCGTGATCTGGGCCTCAGGCGCCATGTTCGTGGCCATGGCGCCCATCCTGGTGCCCGTGGCCTTGTGGATTTACACATTGGTGTTTGCCTTTTCCTCACTGTGGTTTGCGCACTTTGCTTTGTCTGCTTTGCAACAATTGCGCTCGCGCGATGAGTTCATGTCAACGGCCGGCACTGCTGTTGAATTACCTGTTTTGCCAACGGCGCCAGCCACCGAGCCTTTACCACCTTTACCCTGAGCGTCCAGCGCCTTTCATACTTCATGGCCCCACATTTCGGAATCATCATCGTCGGCGACGAAATCCTCTCGGGCAAACGTGCCGACAAGCACATGCCCAAAGCCATTGAGCTGCTGGCCGCACGCGGACTGCAACTGAGTTACGCAGATTACGTGGGTGACGACCCGGAACGCATCACCGCCACGCTGGCCCGGGCCTTTGCCGCCGTGCGCGCGCGCGGTGATGTGGTGTTTTCTTTCGGCGGTATCGGCGCCACACCCGACGACCATACGCGGCACTGCGCGGCGCGCGCGCTGGGCGTAGCGCTGGAGCTGCACCCCCAGGCCAAAGTGCTGATCCGCGAGCGCATGCACGACGTGGCGCGCGAACAAGGCCTGCCCTTTGAGCCCGACCGTGAGGACAACATCCACCGCCTCAACATGGGCACCTTCCCCGCGGGCGCTTCCATCATTCCCAACCCCTACAACAAGATACCCGGTTTCTTTTGCACCCCACAGGGGGGCAGCGAGCCACACGCAATGGAAGAGCGTGGGGGCATTGAGCTGAGCGGCGCCGGGCCGTCCCAAGCTGCGAGCGCCCCCTCGGGGGGCAGCGAACCACACGCAGTGGGTGAGCGTGGGGGCATCTACTTCGTTCCCGGTTTTCCGGTCATGGCTTGGCCCATGGTCGAGTGGGTGCTGGACACGCATTTCAGCCATCTGCACCAAGTGCAGGCCTATATTGAAAAATCTGTGATCGTGATGGGCTCCATGGAGGCCATGCTGACACCGCTCATGCTCGACATTGAAGCGCGCCACCCGGGCGTCAAGGTGTTCAGCCTGCCCAGCATGGACCATGCGGAGTACGGGCGCCACATTGAGCTGGGCGTCAAAGGGGCGCCGGCTGATGTGAATGCAGCTTTTCCGGGCGTATTGGCCGGCTTGCACCTTTTTAATCTGAAGTTAGGCCCTCAATTGGTGCGCTGAATTTATCCCCATTTTGGTGCAAATAATTGCACCAAAATGGGCTAATTGTGCGGTTTCAGGCGCTGCTCAAAAATTGATCAATTTCTAGTGCCCGTCCTGACTTCGGGCAATTTAGGCCCAAACGTGCCGAAAACGGTGCCAGTTGACGGCACAATTGCAGGTTCTGCTTTGAGCGGGAAGCCTCCCCCTTTGGCATAGAAAGTGCATTCAATTGCACTGAAAAGATTTTTAACCACCATCCAGCAACAGGAGATTCTGATGGCAAAGACCGTCGCAGACGTCATGAAAATGGTCAAGGAAAACGAAGTCAAGTTTGTTGACTTCCGCTTCACTGACACCCGGGGCAAAGAGCAGCATGTGACCGTGCCTGTCTCCCACTTTAACGAAGACAAATTCACGTCGGGCCACGCCTTCGACGGCTCATCGATTGCTGGCTGGAAGGGCATTGAAGCCTCAGACATGCAGTTGATGCCGGATGCCAACACGGCCAACATTGACCCGTTCTTTGAAGAAACCACCCTCTTCATGAGCTGCAATGTGATCGAGCCGAGTGATGGCAAGGCCTACGACCGCGACCCGCGCTCTATCGCGCAGCGCGCCGAGGCCTACCTCAAGGCCTCCGGCCTGGGCGACACCGCTTACTTCGGCCCGGAGCCAGAGTTCTTCATCTTCGACGACGTGCGCTGGAACACCGACATGTCGGGCACCTTTTTCAAGATTGAAGAATACGAAGCCCCCTGGAATTCGGGCGCCAAGCTCGAAGGCGGCAACCGCGGCCACCGTCCTACCGTCAAAGGCGGCTACTTCCCCGTGCCTCCGGTGGACAGCACGCAAGACATGCGCGCCGAAATGTCGCTGATTCTGGAAGGCCTTGGCGTTCCTGTTGAAGTGTTCCACCACGAAGTCGCTGGCGCAGGCCAGAACGAAATCGGCACCCGTTTCAGCACACTCGTGCAGCGCGCTGACTGGACCCAAATCCTGAAGTACGTGGTGCAAAACGTGGCCAACGCTTATGGCAAAACAGCCACCTTCATGCCCAAGCCCATCGTTGGTGACAACGGCTCCGGCATGCACGTTCACCAGTCCATCTGGAAAGACGGCAAGAACCTGTTCGCCGGTGACGGCTACGCCGGTCTGTCTGAATTTGCCCTGTACTACGTTGGCGGCATCATCAAGCACGCACGTGCCCTGAACGCGATCACCAACCCCGGCACCAACAGCTACAAGCGCCTGGTTCCCGGCTACGAGGCACCGGTCAAGCTGGCTTACTCGGCTAAAAACCGTTCTGCATCGATCCGCATTCCTTACGTGGCCAACCCAAAAGGTCGCCGCATCGAGGCACGCTTCCCAGATCCACTGATGAACCCTTACCTTGGCTTCTCAGCCTTGATGATGGCTGGTCTGGACGGCGTCGAAAACAAGATCCATCCGGGCGAAGCCGCCACCAAAGATCTCTACCATCTGCCACCGGAAGAAGACGCGTTGGTGCCAACCGTTTGCCACAGCCTGGACCAGGCGCTCGATGCACTCGACGTGGGCCGCAGCTTCCTGACCAAGGGCGGCGTTTTCTCCGACAGCATGCTCGACGCTTACATCGAACTCAAAATGGGCGAGGTCACGCGTTTGCGTCAGGCGACTCACCCGATCGAGTTTGACATGTACTACTCGCTGTAATCCGGCGCAGGCTGGCTCATGGCTTGACAGCCCTGACCAGCCTGACTTTAAAAAAAGACGGCTGTTGCCGTCTTTTTTTTGGCTTATGGTGTGTTCTTTTCAATGCTTTGCCCGATACTTTTCAACATGTCTGCAGCGCGTGTCTATCTGATCATGTCCAGCCTTTGGGGCCTTTGGCCTGCGCTGGCCATGGCGCAGGCCGCAGCGCCCGAAAAGCTGGTTTACCGCTGCGGCAATGAATACCTCAACGACCAGGCGCTGGCCCTGTCGCGGGGCTGCCAGCCGGTGGTGGGTGGCTACATCAGCGTGGTGCCGGGCATGCCCGTGCTGCAGGCAAGCCGCAACCCCAACCCGGCGCTTGCAGCGCCAGGTTTCAGCGCTGTGAACGATGCCCGCAGTATCTTGCTGGCCGAACTCAAAACTGCCCGTGAGCGCCTGGCTGAGCAGGAAAGGCTTTACAACAAGGGCGAGCCCGACAAGCTGGGCCCTGAGACGCGCAACCATCAGCTTTACCTGGACCGCTTGACCGAGCTGCGCGCGGGTGTCCAGCGTTACACCAATGACGTTGCCGGGCTGGAGCGTGAAATTTCGCGCCTGCCAGCGCAGTAAGCGCAGGCACAGGCTGCTTGGCTCAGAATAGACCCCTTGAAAAAGCCAGACACCCCCCCCCACAAACCGGGCAGCGCCGCCGTCCGCTACCATGCCTTTGACTTGCTTGCAACGCTGGTTGCTGTGGTGCGAAATGACGGCGTTGTGGTGTTTGCCAATGCCGCCCTCGAAGACGCGCTGGGCATCTCCCGGCGCACCATCGAAGGCTCGCAATTGCC
>CAXNEG010000171.1:0-3932 GCA_964201305.1 Polaromonas sp. | reverse complement strand
GCGCAGGTGCCCAAGGCGGTGCAATGCCTGGTCGAGTTTTTGCGCGCGCACTTTGCGCCCGGTTTTGCCAAGGGATAATTTGCGCATGAACACACGATGGAAACCCAGCGCCACGGTCGCCGCCGTCATTGCACGGCAAGTGGCCGGCGTCACCGAGTTCTTGCTGGTCGAGGAACACACGCTCGAGGGCCTGCGCCTGAACAACCCGGCCGGCCACCTGGACCCGGGGGAGAGCCCCGTGGAGGGCTGTGCGCGCGAGGCCCTGGAAGAAACCGCGTTTCATTTCCGGCCGACGGCGCTGGTCGGTGTCTACCTGTCGCGTTTTCAGCGGGAGTTGGCTGACGGGCGCGACGACATCACCTATTTGCGCTTTGCCTTTTGCGGCGAACTCGGTGATTTTGTGGTCGGTCAGGCGCTGGACAAAGGCATTGTTCGCACCCTGTGGCTGAGTGCAGACGCCATCCGCGCCTGCCCCGAGCGCCACCGCAGCCCGCTGCTGATCCAGTGCATGGACGACTACCTGGCCGGACGGCGTTATCCCTTGAGCGTCATCACTACCGACGCCAGCGTTTACAACTAACGCTCCGCCTGCTTTGGGCTTTAGGGCGGCGCCCTGAGCAAGGCTAAGATCAAAGTCGAATAAACCCTTTAAGGACAGATGTGAATTTCCAAGATTGGTTAGGCCGCAGCGAGACGGTCCATGACACGGCTACCGCCACCCCGTTTGCCGCGTTGACAGCCACGCTGGACTGGCCGCCGGGCGCACTGGCCGAGCGGCCGGCCGACGGCACGCCGCTGCCGCCGCTGTGGCACTGGCTTTATTTTTTGCCGATTTACCCGCAGTCCGAGATCGGCGCCGACGGACACGCCAAGCGCGGTGGCTTTTTGCCGCCGGTGCCCTTGCCGCGTCGCATGTGGGCCGGCAGTGACTTTGTCTTTCATGAGCCGCTGCGGGTGGGTGACAAGCTTTCGCGCACCTCGACCATCGTCGATGTGAAGGAAAAGACCGGCCGCACCGGCAACTTGCTGTTTGTGAAGGTGCGCCATGAAGTGCGTCGTCAGAGCGCGCAGGCCGTGGCGCTGACCGAGCACCACAACATCGTCTACCGCGGCGCAGCCTCTCCTGACGATGTGGCGCCGCCACCTGTGGCCGCGCCTGCGCAAGCGGCCTGGACACGGCGCATCGTGCCTGACGATGTGCTGCTGTTCCGCTATTCGGCGCTGACCTTCAATGGTCACCGAATTCATTACGACCGCAAGTACGTCACCGAGGTCGAGGGCTACCCCGGCCTGATCGTGCACGGCCCGCTGATCGCCACGCTGCTGATGGACTTGCTGCGCCACCAGATGCCGGGTGTGACGGTGCTGCGCTTTGAGTTCAAGGCGGTGCGCCCGATTTTTGACATCCATCCTTTTTCTGTGCACGGCGAGCCGTCTGCCGACGGCAAGAGCGTGCGCCTGTGGGCGCAGGACCATGAAGGCTGGCTGACCATGGACGCTGTCGCTACTTTGGCTTGAGCGCGGCCAGCAAGCGGACAAAGAAAGCACCCATGCAACCCCTCAAGGGCATCACCGTTGTCACTCTGGAGCACGCGATTGCGGCGCCCTTTGCCACGCGCCAGCTCGCCGACATGGGCGCGCGCGTTATCAAGATCGAGCGCCCCGGCGTGGGCGACTTTGCACGCGGCTATGACGAGCGTGTCAAAGGCCTGGCCTCGCACTTTGTCTGGACCAACCGCTCCAAGGAAAGCCTGACGCTGGACGTTAAGCACGCAGAGGCGAAAAAAATCCTGATGCGCCTGATCCTTGAAGAGGCCGACGTGGTGGTGCAAAACCTGGCGCCCGGCGCGGCGGCGCGGCTGGGCGTGTCTTTTGAAGCATTGTCCAAAGTTAAGCCCGGTATCATTGTTTGTGACATCTCGGGTTACGGCGATAACCCGCAAAACCCCGGCCCCTACCGGGATAAGAAGGCCTACGACCTGTTGATTCAAAGCGAGGCCGGTTTTGTGTCGATCACCGGCACGCCCGAGACACCCGCCAAAGCCGGCAACTCGATCGCCGACATTGCCGCCGGCATGTACGCTTACACCAACATCCTGGCCGCGCTCATGCATCGCCAGCAAACCGGCCAGGGCCAGCGCATCGATGTGTCGATGCTGGAGTCGCTGACCGAGTGGATGGGTTACCCGCTGTACTACGCCTTGGATGGCGCGCCGCCCCCTCCCCGCACCGGCGCCAGCCATGCCACCATTTACCCCTACGGCCCGTTTGCCGCCGGTGACGGAAAAACCGTCATGCTGGGTCTGCAAAACGAGCGCGAGTGGAAGATTTTTTGTGACAAGGTTTTGCTGCAACCCGAGCTTGCCGCGCAGGAGCGCTTCGCCAGCAATGCCAAACGCAGTGCCGCGCGCGACGAGCTGTCAGCGCTCATATTGCAGGCCTTTGCCCACCTGACGGCCGCGCAAGTGGCTGAGCGGCTGGAGACTGCCGGCATTGCCAATGCCCAGGTCAACACCATGCAAGAAGTGTGGGCGCATCCGCAGCTCAAGGCGCGGGGGCGCTGGCGGCAAGTGGAGACTTCGGCCGGCGCCATCCCTGCGCTGCTGCCGCCCGGTTCGTGGCAACACGGCGAGCCGCGCATGGACGCGGTGCCGGCACTGGGCCAGCACACTGATGCTATTTTGAGCCGCTACGGCTACAGCACCGAAGCCATTACGGCACTGCGCGAACAAGGCGTGGTGTGAAATACCGCGTCCTGTGAATGCTTGTGCTGAAACTTTTTTCCTGAATCTTTAACCTGCTAAAACAACCATGCCCTCATCCATCATTGACTCCAAGATCTTCGGCGACATGTTCAGCGACGCGGCCATGCGCCAGGTCTGGAGTGACGAGAACCGCACCGCCAAATACCTCGACATCGAACGCGCGCTGGCCAAGGTGCAGGGCGCGCTCGGCATCATTCCCAAAGAAGCGGCTGAAGAGATCGTCAAAAACTGCGAGCTTAGCCAGATCGACTGGGCCCAACTCAAAGCCAAGACCGAGCAGATCGGCTACCCCATCATTGCCGTGGTCAACCAGATCAACGCCAACTGCCGTGACAAGCTGGGCGAGTACTGCCATTGGGGCGCCACCACGCAAGACATCACCGACACCGCCGCCGTGCTGCAAATCCGCGAAGGTCTGGCGCTGGTCGAAGCCGACCTGAAAGACATCTCGGACTCGCTGGCCAAGCTGGCCAAAGCGCACCGGGATACGCCCATCATCGGCCGCAGTAATTTGCAGCAAGCCACGCCCATCACTTTTGGCTACAAGATGGCCAGCATCCTGGCCGGCATTGAGCGCCACCGCGAGCGTCTGGAGCAACTGAAACCGCGCGTGCTGGTGGGTGAATTCGGCGGTGCTTCGGGCACCTTGTCGTCGCTGGAAACCGGTGCCATGGAAACCCAGGCCGGCCTCATGAAAGAGCTGGGCCTCGGCCAGCCGCTGATCTCGTGGCACACCGTGCGCGACAACTTTGCCGAGGTCGGCACCTTTCTGGGTATCGTCGGCGGCTCACTCGGCAAGATCGCCATGGACGTCAAGCTGCTCATGCAAACCGAAGTGGCCGAGGTGTTCGAGCCCTTTGCCCCCGGCCGTGGTTCGTCGAGCACCATGCCGCAAAAGCGCAACCCGATTTCATGCCTCTACATTCACGCCAATATCTCTGTGGTGCGTCAACTGGCCGCCTCGCTGATGGACGCGATGGTGGCCGACCACGAGCGCTCGACCGGCCCGTGGGAAATTGAATGGGTGGCCATGCCCGAGATTTTTTGCCTGATGTCGGGTGCGCTCAAGCAGACCAAGTTCATCCTGGCGGGGCTGGAAGTGGACGCTGCGCAAATGCGCCGCAACATCGACATGACGCACGGCCTGGTGATGTCCGAAGCCGTGAT
>CAXNEG010000170.1:0-3938 GCA_964201305.1 Polaromonas sp. | reverse complement strand
CGCCGCCATGAAAAAACTGTTTGAAGACCCGCACTTCAATGTGATGGACCGCCTGGATATTTACATCGACGACTACTCCATTCCCGATCCCTTGCCGCTGTCGATGCTGCGGCAGATGGCCAGCGCCAAGTTTCTCAATCTTTTTGAAGAAGAGGAAGACAAGGACAAAACGCCTGCAATTGCCGCAGACCAGGCGCGGGAAAGCGACAATGGCTCTCCACCCGATTCAGTGGCACATTCAGCGCAAGAGACGCAGGCTGCCTTGCCCGACATTGATCCACCCGACAGCCCGCTACCGGGCTTTGTGCCTGAAGGCACCCGCCAGGAAAACCATGCCCACACTGATTTGCGACTGCAACCAAACCATCCCGCTCAAGAGCCAGGCGCTGGGCGAAGCCCTCAATGAATCACTGACGCAGCATTCGGCTTTGTGCCGCCGGGAGGCCGCTTCTTTTCAAAAGGCCATCCAGTCCGGCGACGACGTGGTGATCGCCTGCACCCAGGAAAAGCGCTTGTTTGCTGAACTGGCCGGGCAAACGGTGGGCGCCGTCTCGACCATCAAATTTGTCAACATCCGCGAGACCGGCGGCTGGAGCCGTGACGCGTCCAGCGCCAGCCCCAAGATGGCCGCGCTGCTGGCCGCCGCGCACCTGCCCGAGCCAGAACCGGTGGCCACGGTCACTTACAAAAGCAGCGGCCGTTTGCTGATCGTGGGTCCGCTGGACCAGGCTGAGCAAGTCGCTGCCATGCTGTCTGACACCCTCAGCGTGACGATCTTTGCGCAGGGTGTGGCCGGCAACGCGCCTGAGCCCGCGCAAGAGCGCCAGTACCCTGTGATCAGCGGTCAAGCGCTGCAACTCAGCGGTTGGCTGGGCGCTTTTGAGCTGAAGTGGGACAAGACCAACCCGATTGACCTGGACCTGTGCACGCGTTGCAATGCATGTTTGGTGGCCTGCCCTGAAGGAGCGATCGATCTGAGCTACCAGGTGGAAAGCGCCAAATGCGATTCAAAGCGCGCCTGCGTGGCCGTGTGCAAAGTGGCCGGCGCCATTGACTTTGGTCGCGCCCCCCAGGCGCTGAGCGAAGCCTTTGACCTGGTGCTGGATTTGGGTGCGCAGCCGCTGAGCGAGCTGCATGCGCCGCCGCAAGGCTACTTTGCGCTGCCGGGTTTCACGGGTCTGGCCACGCCGGGCTTGTTGCCCACGGTGGTCAAGCTGCGCGACATGGTGGGCGAGTTTGAAAAGCCCAAGTTCTTTGCCTACAAGCAAAAGCTCTGTGCCCACAGTCGCAACGAGACCGTGGGTTGCAATGCCTGCGTCGACATCTGCTCGGCCGGCGCCATCAGCAGCGAAAAAGACCGCCAGCAGATCAAAGTCAACCCCAACCTGTGTGTGGGCTGCGGCGCCTGCACCACGGTCTGCCCGACCGGTGCACTCACCTACGCCTACCCGCGCGCCAGCGAACAAGGCGTGCGCCTGAAAACCTTGCTGAGCACCTACGCCAAGGCCGGCGGGCGTGACGCCAGCCTCTTGTTTCACAGCCAGGGCAGCGGCCAGAAAGCGGTCGACGCCCTGGGCCGCGCCGCACAACGCGGCCTGGTTCAGGGCGTGCCCGCCAGCATGATCCCGCAAGCCCTGTGGCACACCGCCAGCCTCGGCATCGATGTGTGGCTGAGCGCCATCGCGCTGGGCGCACGCCAGGTGGCCGTGCTGGTAACTGACGAAGAAGCGCCGGCTTACCTGGCGGGCCTGAGAGAGCAAATGCAGGTGGCGCAGGCCATCGTCACCGGGCTGGGTTACAGCGGCGTGCACTTTCACCTGGTGCAGGTCGGCGCCGGCTTGGGCACTGAGGCGCTGGCTGCGCTGGACGCCAGCTTGCAGGCCATCGCCAAGGCCAAAGCCGCAGGTCCGGCCTTGGCTGCCCGCTTTGCCGTGGCCCAGGAAAAGCGCAGTACGCTGGACATGGCCATTGACCACTTGATGAGCAGTGCACCCCTGCAAGCCAAGGCGCTGCCAGAAGCCATTGAACTGCCGGCTGCCTCCTTGTTTGGCAGCGTGCTGGTCAACAAGGACAGTTGCACGCTGTGCCTGAGCTGCGTCAGCGCCTGCCCGGCCAGTGCGCTGCTAGACAACCCCGACAAACCGCAGCTCAAATTCATCGAAAAAAATTGTGTGCAATGCGGCCTGTGCGTGAGCACCTGCCCTGAAGACGCCATCACGCTGCAGCCCCGCCTGTTGCTGACTCCGCAGCGCAAGGAGGCGCGCGTGCTCAACGAGAGCCAGCCCTATGCCTGCATACGCTGCGCCAAGCCCTTCGGCACACTCAAGGCCATTGAGGCCATGCTGGGCAAGCTGGCCGGTCACGCCATGTTCCAGGGCGCGGCGGCCGACCGCCTGAAAATGTGCAGCGACTGCCGTGTCATTGACATCTACTCGGCAGAAAACGAAATCAAAATCACGGACATCCGCTAAGGCGGGCCCACAGCGTTAAAAGGCAAAACCCTATGCAGCCCGCCATTCTTGTTTCTTCCACTCTGGACGAAGAAACCGCCCGCGCTGAAATCTACGGCGTTTTGGCGGCGCTTTTTTATGCAGCACCGACGCCGGCTTTGCTCGAGAGCCTGCGACTGGCGGTGACCGAGGCGCCGGCCGCCGGTGCCCTGCTGGAGGCCAGCTGGACCGAGCTGGTGGCCACAGCCCGTGCTATGTCGGTGCAGGAGGTGGGCGAAGAATACGACGCACTGTTCGGCGGCGTCGGCAAGCCCGAGATTTACCTTTTCGGCTCCCACTACCTGAGCGGGTTTTTGAACGAAAAGCCGCTGGCGGCCCTGCGCACTGAGTTGGCCGAATTGGGTCTGACGCGCGGCGACGCCATGGCGGAAACAGAAGACCATTACGCCTACCTGTGTGAGGTCATGCGCTATCTGATTGCCGGCGACGACGTGGCTGTGGCCAACCTGACGCGCCAGCGCGAGTTCTTCACCCGTCATCTGTTGCCCTGGGCGCAGCAAATGTGCGAGACAGTGTCTGCACACCCCAAGGCCCGCTTTTACAAGAGCCTGGCCGGCTTCACGCAGACCTTCACCAGTGTCGAGGCCCAGGGCTTTGACATGCTGAGCTAAGGCATTCCTTGCGCGCGCCTTGAACCGCAGCATCCACATCAAAATGGTGCGAAAACAGGATGGTTGCCTAGTGTTTTCCCTAGTATTGATGACATTGCAGTGCTTGTTTTGGCCTTGAGCGCACCAGCTTGGCGTAACATCCTTTGAGATAGAGTTCATACCCTTAGTGGAGAAACCATGCAAGACAGCCAATCCAAGCCTTCCCGTCGCGGTTTTTTTGCTGGCGCTGCCGCCACCGGCGCAGCCGCCGCGGCCGTGGTGGCCATGCCTGGTGCGACGCTGCCCGAGCTGGCGCAACCGGCACTCAAGCCAGCCCCTGAAAAAGGTGGCGGTTACAGCCTTTCAGAACACGTCAAGCGTTACTACAAGACCACCCTGGTCTGAGTTTTCCCCTTTCCCGACCCGACTCCCTTAACTTTCACGGAGAGCCCATGCTGCTCACGAAAAAATCCCATCTTGCCCATGCCCAAGGCGCCGGTTCTGCCCGTTTTGTGCAGAGCCTTTCTCGCGGCCTGAGCAATGCCTTGCCCACCATGGACCGCCGCGCTTTTCTGCGCCGCTCGGGCATGGGTGTCGGCGTGGGTCTGGCGGCCACCCAGCTCTCACTGGTCAAAAAAGCCAACGCAGCGGCGCCGGGCGCAGCGGGCGACGGCAGCGGCAAGCTTGAAGTCAAGCGCACCATCTGCACGCACTGCTCGGTGGGTTGTGCGGTGGACGCCGTGGTTGAAAACGGTATCTGGGTGCGCCAGGAGCCGGTGTTTGACTCCCCGATCAACCTGGGTGCGCATTGCGCCAAAGGTTCTGCCCTGCGCGAGCA
>CAXNEG010000169.1:0-3938 GCA_964201305.1 Polaromonas sp. | reverse complement strand
GCATGCCGGGTGAACCCGGCCAATTAGTCTCTCGGAGTTCAAGAAAATGGATGAAATAAATTCGCTTCTTCAGGGGTTTGCAGTTGTACTGACCCCCATGAATATGCTGCTGATGATCGTCGGCATTGTGCTGGGCGTGTTGATCGGTGTGTTGCCAGGGCTGGGCGGCGCCAATGGCGTGGCCATCTTGCTGCCGCTGACCTTCACGATGACGCCTACCTCGGCCATCATCATGCTGTCCTGCATTTACTGGGGCGCTTTGTTTGGCGGCGCGATCACTTCGATCCTGTTCAACATACCGGGTGAGCCGTGGTCTGTGGCGACCACCTTTGACGGCTACCCCATGGCGCAGCAAGGTCGCGCCGGTGAAGCCCTGACGGCAGCTTTCACCTCCTCCTTCATCGGCGCCTTTGTGGCCGTGGTGATGATCACCTTTTTGGCACCCTTGGTCGCTAAATTTGCACTGAAATTCGGCCCGCCTGAGTTTTTTGCGGTGTACCTGCTGACCTTTTGCAGCTTTGTGGGCATGGGCAAAGGCTCACCGTTCAAAATTTTGGCCTCCATGACTTTGGGGTTCGCACTGGCATCGGTGGGTATGGACACCGTGACGGGCCAACTGCGTCTGACTTTTGGCTGGACAGAACTGATGCGGGGCTTTGACTTCTTGATCGCTGTGATTGGACTGTTCGGCATCGGCGAGATTTTGCTTTCCATGGAAGAAGGTCTGGCTTTTTCCGGCAAACACGCCAAACTCGATCCCAAGGTGGTACTGGCCACCTGGAAAAAATTGCCCCAGTTCTGGATGACTTCCGTGCGCAGCTCTTTGGTTGGCATCTGGATGGGGATCACACCCGGCGGCGCAACGCCGGCCTCTTTCATGAGCTATGGTCTGGCCAAGAAAATGTCCAAGGACGGTAATAAGTTCGGCACCGGCCAGATTGAAGGCGTCATAGCACCGGAAACCGCAGCCCATGCCGCTGGCACCAGCGCCCTGCTGCCCATGCTGGCGTTGGGTATTCCAGGCTCACCGACAGCCGCCGTGTTGCTCGGTGGCTTGCTGATTTGGGGCCTGCAGCCCGGCCCCTTGCTTTTCGTTGAACAAAAAGACTTTGTCTGGGGCCTGATTGCCAGCATGTACCTGGGTAACCTGGTCGGCCTGCTGGTGGTGCTGAGCACAGTCCCCTTGTTTGCCTCCATCCTGCGTATTCCGTTTTCCATCATTGCACCGGTGATCATCGTGATCTGCGCCATCGGCGCTTACACCGTGCACTCCGCCATGCTGGACATCTGGTTCATGCTGCTTTTTGGCATCATGGGCTACATGTTCAAAAAGCTGGACTACCCGCTGGCGCCCCTGGTGCTGGCCTTAGTACTGGGCGACAAAGCCGAAGACTCTTTCCGCCAGTCGATGCTGCTCTCACAAGGTGAGCTGGGCATCATGTACTCCAACTACCTGGTCGGCAGCATCACCACCCTGGCCTTGATTTTGTTGCTCTGGCCGCTGATTTCAAAGGGGCTCAACTTTATTCGGCCAGCCAAAAAAGACGAATTCGAAGCAGACAGACCGGTAGATTGATGCTGCGCTGGGGGCTTGATACAAAAAAACCATCGCGATCTTGTCGCGATGGTTTTTTTATTGGTGTAAGCAGCTCAATGCCTAAATTTTGCCGCGCTGCTTGAGACGGCTTAAGGTTTCGGCAGACAGGTTCAGGTAAGAAGCGAGTTCTTTCTTTGGAATACGCTCAAACAACTCAGGGTGCTTGCGCAAAAACCGCTTAACGCGGCCAGACGCATCGAGCAAATGCAAGGTGATGGTATGGGCCATGATTTCACTCATCAAGCGCATCACCGAATACTCAAAAGACTGTTTGATACTGTCGTGCCGCGCCAGAAATGAAGCCCAGTCCACCAAAGCCAGCTTGGCGACCCGAACTTTAGTGACGCAAACCGTGCTGTACGGCGTTGGCGTACCCAAACGCCAGGCCGCGTAGCTGGTTTCCATGTCGCGTTCATCTGCAAAGCGAAGAATCATCTCTTTGCCGGCCTGGTTGGTGACAACGCGCTTGAGAATGCCTTCCAAAATGAAGTATTGCTCCATCTCGTGCACACCTTGCTCGAGCAAGGAATCGCCTTTATGGCAGTCCACAATCACCAGCAGCGCCTCAAGTTCAGCGGTTTGGGCTGCTGTGATGCCTTGGAGAACGGTGTTTTGCCCCAACTGGACACGAATGACGTTTCTATCAGGATGATCAACGAGGGATGACATGTTTAAGGAAATGGGCCGCAAGCAAAAAAAGTAACCCGCTTACAGGGCTCAAAACAGGGAAAATTGACCGTGGTCAATGGTCTGTAAAACGTCGGCCCCTATGATAACGCCATGTGAAAAGTGACCCGTTCTGCGTCTGTCACAGCCGGTTTACCCACATGCGCCGCTAACCCCGACCGTCGACAAAAAAGAGACCTCGCCTCATGACCAACGAAACAACAACGCA
The DNA here is from genome assembly GCA_964201305.1 of Polaromonas sp. Classification (GTDB taxonomy): domain Bacteria; phylum Pseudomonadota; class Gammaproteobacteria; order Burkholderiales; family Burkholderiaceae_C; genus Polaromonas. The sequence goes on along the minus strand of CAXNEG010000169.1, from coordinate 1,446 downwards.
GGAACAAACTGACGGCTTTAGCCTCGTCATTGATGCCCTGAAACTCAACGACATTGATACGATTTTTGCCCTGCCAGGCATACCGATCACCGATCTGACGCGCAAGGCCCAAGCCGCCGGCATCCGCATGATCTCTTTTCGTCATGAGCAGCACGCCGGTAACGCAGCCGCGGCGGCCGGTTTCCTGACGCAAAAGCCGGGTATTTGCCTGACAGTTTCGGCCCCGGGCTTTCTCAACGGCCTGACGGCGCTCGCCAATGCCACCACCAACTGTTTCCCGATGATTTTGATCAGCGGCTCCAGCGAGCGCGAGATTGTCGACCTGCAGCAAGGTGACTACGAAGAGATGGACCAGCTGGCCATTGCCAAGCCGCTTTGCAAGGCAGCTTTCAGGGTATTGCACGCACAAGATATCGGCGTGGGCATTGCTCGCGCCATCCGCTCTGCGCTCTCAGGCCGCCCGGGTGGCGTTTACCTGGATCTCCCGGCCAAGCTGTTTTCACAGACCATGGACGCCCTGGAGGGCAAGCGCTCTCTGATCAAAGTCGTTGATCCCGCACCGCGCCAGATTCCGGCGGCAGACTCAGTCAAGCGGGCTCTGGACCTGCTCAAAGGAGCCAAACGGCCCCTCATCATTTTGGGCAAGGGTGCGGCCTATGCGCAGGCTGACGCCGACATACGCACGCTCATCGAGAAATCCGGCATCCCCTACCTGCCCATGTCCATGGCCAAGGGTCTGCTGCCCGATACGCACGAGCAGTCGGCATCTGCCACACGCTCTTACGTGCTGGCCGAAGCCGACGTGGTCATGCTGGTCGGTGCCCGTCTGAACTGGCTGCTGTCGCACGGCAAGGGCAAGACCTGGGGTACGCCGGAATCCAAAAAATTCATCCAGATCGACATTTCGCCCACCGAGATGGATTCCAACGTGCCGATTCAAGCACCTCTGGTGGGAGATATCGGCTCTTGCGTTTCAGCATTGTTGGCCGGAATGGGGAGCAATTGGGCCAAGCCGCCGGCGGACTGGACTGCCGCCGTCACTGAGCGCAAAGACAAAAACCTGGCCAAGATGGCCGCAACGCTGGCGCTCAACCCAGCCGTCATGAACTTTCACAGTGCCTTGAATGTGGTGCGCAATGCGGTGCGCGAGCGGCCTGATGCCGTTGTCGTGAACGAGGGTGCCAACACCCTGGATTTTGCCCGCAGCATTGTCGACATGTACGAGCCGCGCAAGCGTCTGGACGTGGGCACCTGGGGCATCATGGGCATCGGCATGGGCTTTGCCGTTGCCGCTGCTGTGACCACCGGCAAGCCGGTGATTGCCATCGAAGGTGACAGTGCTTTCGGCTTCAGCGGCATGGAAGTCGAAACCATCTGCCGCTACAACCTGCCGGTGTGCATCATCGTCTTCAACAACAACGGCATTTACAAGGGTACTGACGTCAA
>CAXNEG010000168.1:0-4007 GCA_964201305.1 Polaromonas sp. | reverse complement strand
CGACATGCCAAGTCACCGGCCTTGCTGGTGGACCTGCTGGCCATCTTGCCGTTTTTCCTGGAAGCCTTTTTGAACCACCTGTTTGACCTGCGCTTTTTGCGGGTGTTCCGGCTGATACGCCTGCTCAAACTCACCCGCTACACCGGCGCCACCACCACTCTGACCAAAGTGCTGGCCCGCGAGTGGCCGGTGATGAGCGCTTCCATCTTCATCATGCTGTTGATGGTAGTGCTGACGGCCACCCTGGGCTACTTGTTTGAGCACCAAGCCCAACCCGAAAAGTTTGAAAACATTCCGCAGTCCATTTACTGGGCGGTGATCACGCTGGCCTCGGTCGGTTATGGCGACATTTCACCGGTCACCCCCATGGGCCGGATGATGACGATCATCCTGGCCCTCATGGGCATCGGTATCTTTGCCATTCCAGCGGCGCTCTTGTCATCGGCCTTCACCGACCAGCTGCGCATTGAGCGCGAGAACCTGCGCAACGAGCTCTATGAAATGCTGGAAGACGGCCGGCTGAGCGCTCAAGAAATTGAGCAGGTGCAAGCCGAAGCCAAGCGACTGCACCTGTCGCAGCAAGATGTTGACCAACTGATTGAAAAAGCCAGGCGCGAACGTGAGCTCATGGAAGATGTCTCCGGGCTGCCTCTGCATAAAATTGCCGGCAAATCAGAGCACGCCCTGGAGCACTACAAGTCCTTGCTCAGCCAGATCCGCCAGCTGGGCATACTGACCGACGCTCAGAAGTTCGAAGAACTGGCCCGCAGTAGCGACCGGCTCACCGACAGCGAGCTGGCCTTGTGGCACAAAATTCAGGGCAACAAGGGTGAAGAATAGCCGCAGGGCTAAGCTCTAGACAGGGGGCCGGCCTCACTTCACCGTGACGGCGTCCACCAGGCGGTAATACAGACCGTACGGGTCGTCCTTGAGCACCAACAAGCGGCCCTCCACCACCACCGCGTCCTGGATGTACTTGACGGGCGTTTTCAAGCGCACTTCCATCATGCTTTCAGGTCCGCCCGGCAGGCAGAAATTGCAGCTCAAAGGCACGGCAGAAAGCAACATGCGGGTGTGCTTTTCGCCAGGCTCAACCGGCATCATGAAGCCCTGCAGGCGCTGCGTCTTGTCGTTCAGCCCCAGCTGGCTGGCAGTGAACAACGGAAGGATGCGCTTTTTCACCAGCTGGGTCTTCACATCGGCCAGCACCGACCAGGGCAACACATCGGCGCGCGGCACCAGCGGTGCAATCGGGCTGTTGGCACCGTGCACGCCAGGACCCGTGCCGGCCGGCAAATCAATGCTGCCTGACAACATGGGCGCCGGCTGGGCTGCAGCGGGTGCCGACAGGCAGGCCGCCAGGCCAAGTATGGCCAGGCCGAGCCCCAGCGGCCGTGCAGCCATGGTTTGAACAGCGAAACGAGAGCGGGTCGGGTTCATGCTTTGGATTCCTTGTTTAGCTTGATTGATACGCGCTTCAGTGCGCGTGCTTCATGCCGCAGTATTTGCCAACGGCCAGGCCTTTGCAAGCGGCCTGCAACTGCGCTGTGCAAGCATCTGGTTTTTTACCCGACTCCAGGCACTTGGCAGCCGCCTCGTGGGCTGCGGCCATGGCGCGGTGGCGCTGTACATCTTCTTTGGTTTCCTTGTCGCTGTGCTGGGCATGCGCCACAGACAGCACGGCACTGAGGGCCAGGGCCAAAGCAAAAGTAACAGCCGGAAATTTTTGAAAAGAAAAGCAGCTCATCCATTCACCTCGATTGAAGAAGTTCAAAAACACTCACCCGGTACGCCTCCCAGGTGGGCAGCAGGGCCGAAGCCGCTGCCACACCCAGCGCCAGCGCCGGCACCGCCAGCAACGCCGCCGGCCAGTTCAGCGCGTCCAGCGAGATAGATTTGTCTACATCCAGCGCCACGGCCAGCAGGGCCGCTACCCCCTGCCCCAGTGCCAGGCCCAGCAGGGTGGCCAGCAATGCCAGCCACAAGGCCTCACACCATAGCAGAGCCGCCAGCTGGCGCGGTGCCGCGCCCAGCATGCGCAGCAAGGCCAGGTCGGCGCGGCGTTCGCGCACAGCGCTCCACAAGGCAATGAACACACCCAGCCCGGCCGTCAGCAACAACACGCCAGCAAAAGCCCGCAGCACATCCGCCCCAATGCCGATCAGCCCGAGCAGGCGCGAGATCTCGACAGCCGGCGCGGCCGCCTGCATGTCCGTGGTGGTGTTGATAAAGCGCGGGAAAGTCACCGCCGCCAGCGGGCTGCGGTACTGAATCAGCGCCAGTGTGACCTCACGCTCTTCTTCCAGAATTTTCTGGTCTGCGGCGTCCAGCGCGGTGTCTTTTTCGTGCACGCGCCAGACCGACTCTGTCGGCGTCAAAATCAAACGGTCCATCACCGAGCCGCTGGGGGCCAACACGCCCGTCACGGTGTAAGGCGTCTGGCCGTGGGCATGACCGCCGCCGCCCAGGCCGTGGCTGCCGGCAAAACTATCGCCCACGCGCAAGCCCGTGTCGCGCGCCACCTTGGCGCCCAGCACGGCCTGCATGGGCGCTTGCCACAGTGCGCCGCTGGCCATCACGCCGGCGTAGTGGCTCAGGTAATCGGGCGTGGTGCCAATGATGCGGTAGCCCTTGAAACTGTCGCCCATACTGATGGGTATCAGCTTGGCCACCTGCGGGTTGGCTTGCAGCGCCTGCACGTCAGCCAGCGGCACATTGCCGGTGGGTGTGTCGATCTGAAACACGCCCGACAAAATCAGTTGCAGCGGGCTGCCCTTGGCGCCCACCACCACGTCGATGCCAGCCAGGTCGCGCGCAAAGGCTTGCTGAATCTGGTGATTCACCAGCAGCACCAGGGCGATGGACGCCAGCCCCAGCGACAGCAGCAGCAGGTTCAGCGCCGCCGCCAGCGGTCTGGACCACAAAAACTGCCAGGCCCAGCGCAGTGTTTTCATGCGGCCACCCCGGTGCTCTGGGACAGCCCCAGGTTCAGCACACTGACCGGGCCGGCCTGCGCAAAAAACTGCAGCAGCCGCGCGTCATGGCTGGCCACCACCAGCGTGGCGCCCTGCTGGGCGGCCACCTGCGCCAGCAACTGCGCGGCCTGCGCGGCGGCCGCGTCATCCAGGCTGGCCGTGGGCTCGTCGGCCAAGATCACCTGCGGCTGCAACAGCACCGCCCGCGCCAGCGCCACGCGCTGCGCCTGGCCGCCCGAGAGCTGTGCCGGTTTACGCTGCGCCAGCTCGCCAACGCCCAGCGCAGCCAGCGCACCGGCAATGCGGCCGGCGTCTTCAGCCTGACCCGCAGCCCACTGCGCCAGCGCCAGGTTGTCATGCACGCTGAGCGCTGCGCTCAGGTGCAGTTTTTGTGGCAAAAACCCAATGCTGCGGGCCCGCCAGCGGTCGGTCGCTGCGCCCGCCAGCACTTGGCCGGCCACCTCCATCTGACCTTGCGTAGGCGCCACCAGCCCGGCGGCCAGCGCCAGCCAGGTGGACTTGCCCGCGCCCGACGGCCCCTTGAGCAGCAAAACGCCGCCCTGCGGCACCAACACATCGTCAAAGCGCAGCGTCGCTCCACCGGGATATGCGTAAGCCAAGTCTTGCGTGCGGATCATGCGGCACCCTGCCCGTGGCCGCTGCCGGCCACAATGCCACGCGCTTGCAAAGCCTCAATCTGCGCGGTGGTCAGACCGATCTCACGCAGCACGGCGTCGGTGTCCTGGCCCAGCGCAGGCGCGTTGCGCCGGTGCGTGCCCGGCGTGCGCGAGAGCTTGGGCACAAAGCCCGGCACCGTCAGCGCGCTGCCGTCGTCCATGGCCACTTGCGCCAACATGCCGCGCGCCTGGTAGTGCGGGTCGGCGGCGATGTCGGCCACGGTGTAAATTCGACCGGCCGGCACCGAGGCCGCGTCCAGCGCCGCCAGCACCGCGCTCACCGGCAGCGCTGCCGCCCACTGGCCAATCGCCGCGTCAAGTTCATCTACCCGGAGCACGCGACCGGCGTTGTGCG
>CAXNEG010000167.1:0-4034 GCA_964201305.1 Polaromonas sp. | reverse complement strand
GTGTTCTTCACATTTGTGAAGGACAACTGGCCTGAAAAAGGCGATCTCCAGTGGGTGCTCAAGGGCGGGGGCATGTTGGGTGGTGGTCATGCACCACCGACCAACCGGTTTAACCCGGGGTCAAAAATAATCTTCTGGGGTGGCGTATTCTTCCTGGGCTCGATCATTGTCGCGTCGGGTTTTGTGCTGGACATGATCGTTCCGGGCTTAATTTATGAGCGCGCCACCATGCAGGTCGCTCACATGATCCACGGTGTTGTCAGTATCTTGTTGTTGGCCATGTTTTTGGCGCATGCTTACCTTGGTTCGATCGGCATGGACGGTGCTTATGATGGCATGCGCCACGGTTATGTGGATGAGGCCTGGGCCAAACAGCACCACGAGTATTGGTATGACGATGTCAAGTCGGGCAAAATTCCAGCCCAGCGCACCCAAGCCGCGCCGCCCGCTCAGACGGTTCAGATTTAAGCGAGAAAGCACATGAAACAAATCCTCATCGCGTGTCTCATGCTCAGCGCTAGCGCTGTGTCCCTGGCCAAATTGCCTCCCTTGAGCGACGAGGCCAAGGCCAAAGCGGCTGAAGCCGCTGCCAAAACGGCCTGGGCCGGTAAGGTCGATGCTTTCACCTTGTGCAAGTCCCAAGACAAAGCGGCCGCTAAAACTGCTAAGTCTGGTAAAGCTGGCAAGGCCACCGCAACGCCACCGTGCGCTGACCCCGGTCCCTTTGTCTACACACCGGCCGTGGCGGCTGCGCCTGCAGCAGCACCTGCTGTTGCCGGAGCACCGGCTGCCAAGGCACCTGCTGCGGCACCAGCTGCACCTGCGCCTGCCAAGAAGTCCTGACAGTCGCGCCGCATTTTTTAAAAGCCGGCTCCGAAAGGGGTCGGCTTTTTTGATGTAGCCTTGCGCTATGACCATGCCTGACACGACTGTGCACAACGCACACCATTTGCCGACCCTGACCCGTGCCACGGCCCCGCTGACCTGTGAAGTCGAGGTGCTCAACGAGCATGGCGAGCGCTTGATCATGTCGATTCCGGCCGAGCGTCCGCTGACGGTGTATGTAGACAAGCGTGAGCTTGTCACGCTGATGACCTTGGGCGCACACCCTGAGTTGCTGGTGCTCGGTTACCTGCGCAACCAGCGTTTGATCAGCCATGCCAGTCAGGTTGAGTCGATCACGGTCGACTGGGATGTGGGCGCGGCAGCAGTTAAAACGCGTGACGGCATCAATGACTTGGACGAAAAAACGTCACGCCGGGTGGTGACCACAGGCTGCGGTCAGGGCAGCGTTTTCGGTGGTCTCATGGACGAGGTCGATCAGCTCGAGCTGCCGGCTGAGGCGTGCATCACCCAGCGCCAGCTCTACAGCCTCATCAACACCATCCGCCTGCAAGAAAGCACTTACAAGTCAGCGGGCTCAGTGCATGCTTGTGCCATGTTCAGTTTGGTAGGTGACGAGCCGGAGATGCTGCTGTTTGTCGAAGATGTGGGTCGCCACAACGCCATCGACACCATTGCCGGTTGGTTGTGGATGAGCTTTGCGGCTTCACAAGAGACCTCCGGCGCACCTGCGCCGGGACTGGCGTTTTACACGACAGGGCGCTTGACCAGCGAGATGGTCATCAAGTCGGCGCAGATGGGCGTGCCTGTGGTGGTGTCTCGCAGCGGCATCACTCAAATGGGCCACCAGATTGCGCAGTCTGTGGGCGTCTGCGCCATCGGGCGTGCCACAAACAAACGCTTTGTCTGCTATGCCAGTGCCGAGCGTTTGTTGCTAGAGCCCGGATTGGCCCAGGCGGGTGTCGCACCGGGGCTGACACCATGAGCCGGCTTTCTCTGAAGCTTGGTTGGCAATCGACTTGGCGCGACTTGCGCGCCGGCGAACTGCGGTTGCTCATTGTGGCGGTCACCTTGGCCGTGGCTTCGCTGACAGCGGTTGGTTTTTTTGCCGACCGGCTCAAGGGCGGACTCGAGCGGGATGCACGCCAATTACTGGGTGGTGATGTCATCGTCAACAGCGACCAGCCGGCGCCCGCAGAATTTTTAGAAAAGGCCTTGGCCCTGGGTTTGCGTACCAGCCAGCAGCTGAGTTTTCCCACCATGGCGCGGGCGCGTGACGAAGACGGCGGCGCCAGCAAATTGGTGGCATTCAAGGCGGTGGCAGCCGGCTATCCCCTGCGTGGAAATTTACGCGTGGCCGAGGGCCCTGGCCTGAACGCTGAGCTCACGCGTGAGATTCCCGCTGCCGGCACGGTGTGGGTGGAGGCCGCGCTGCTGGACGCCATGGGCCTGGAAATGGGTCAACCCATGCTGCTGGGTGATGCGAGCTTGCGCGTCAGCAAGATCATCGTCAGTGAGCCCGACCGCGGTGGCGGCTTCATCAGTTTTTCGCCGCGCGTGATGCTCAATCAGGCCGACGTTGCGGCCACTGGTCTGGTTCAGCCGACCAGCCGCAGCACTTACCGCCTGGCCGTGGCCGGCGAGGACCGGGCTGTCAAGGCTTACATCGCGTGGACCACGCAAGTACTCGATAAAAACGATGTGCGCGGCTTGCGAATAGAGTCATTGGACAGCGGCAGGCCGGAGATGCGCCAGACGCTGGACCGTGCCGAAAAATTCCTCAACCTGGTCAGCCTGCTGGCGGCGCTGCTCAGTGCGGTGGCTGTGGCCATCGTGTCGCGCGGCTTTGCCGCCAAACACCTGGACGACTGCGCCATGCTGCGCGTGCTGGGCCAGTCGCAGCGCACCATTGCGCTGGCCTACAGTTTTGAGTTTGTGCTGGTAGGTCTGTTCGCCAGTGCCCTGGGCGTGGCCCTGGGTTTTGCAGTGCATAACGTCTTTGTGCTCTTACTGGCCGGTCTGGTCGAGGCGGCGCTGCCGGCCGCGACGCTCTGGCCGGTGGCCTTTGGCATGGGCATGGGCTTGACCTTGTTGCTGGCCTTCGGCCTGCCCCCTGTATTGCAACTGGCCCAGGTTCCGCCGCTGCGCGTCATACGTCGCGATGTCGGCAAACTCAAGCCGGCCTCCATGGCGGTGCTTTTGGTCGGGGTGCTGGGCTTTGCCGTCTTGCTGTTGGCCGCCAGCAGCGACATCAAGCTCGGGCTGATCGCTGTGGGCGGCTTTGCCGGCGCGGTACTGCTGTTTGCGCTGGCCAGCTATGCGGCGCTGCGCTTGCTGCGCGCCAGTGTCAACGAGGCCACGGCGCCGCGCTGGCTGGTGCTGGCCACGCGGCAGTTGGCAGCGCGGCCGGCTTTTGCGGTGGTGCAAGTCAGTGCACTGGCTGTGGGTCTGCTGGCGCTGGTTCTGCTGGTTTTGCTGCGCACCGACCTCATCAGCAGCTGGCGCCAGGCCACACCGCCGGATGCACCGAACCGTTTCATCATCAACGTGCAGCCAGAGCAAAGCGCAGCCTTTCAACAAGCACTGCGGCAAGCCGGTGTGAGCCGCTATGACTGGTACCCCATGATTCGCGGCCGCTTGGTTGCCGTCAACGGCCAACAGGTCAAACCCGAAGACTATGCAGACGCGCGTGCGCAGCGGCTGGTGGACCGTGAATTTAATCTCTCCAATGCCGCTGCGCTGCCGGCCCACAACCAGGTGTTGACCGGCCGCTGGACACCTGAAGAAAAAAATGCGCTCAGCATTGAGCAAGGACTGGCCGACACCCTGGGCTTGAAGTTGGGTGACTCCCTGCGCTTTGACATCGGCGGACAAATCAGCGAAGCACGCATCACCAGTTTGCGCAAAGTGGATTGGAGTTCTATGCGCGTGAACTTCTTTGTGATTTACCCGGTCAGCGAACTCGCTGACGTGCCGCTGAGCTTCATCAGTGCTTTCCGTGCACCGCTGCCGCTGCCTGCTGCTCAGGGGAAAAAAGCAACTAGCTTTGACAACCAGCTGGTGCGTGCTTTTCCCAATATCACCAACATCGACACGACCAGCACCTTGGCGCAAGTTCAGCGCGTGCTCGACCAGGTGATTCGCGCCATTGAGTTTTTGTTCGGCTTCACCTTGGCCGCCGGGCTGGTGGT
>CAXNEG010000166.1:0-4044 GCA_964201305.1 Polaromonas sp. | reverse complement strand
GGGTGGCTGGTGGTGTAGCGCAGGCGCTCAATGCCCGGAATGTCGCTCACATATTCCAGCAGCGTCGCAAAGTCCGCCACCTCGCCGCCCGCGCCGGCGCCCACCATGGGGGTGCGGTAGGCGTTGACGTTTTGGCCCAAGAGCGTGATTTCTTTCACGCCCTGGTCGGCCAGACCGGCGACTTCGACCAGCACGTCTTCAAACGGGCGACTCACTTCTTCGCCGCGCGTATAGGGCACCACGCAGTAACTGCAGTACTTAGAGCAGCCTTCCATGATGCTCACAAAGGCCGAGGCGCCTTCCACCTTGGCCGGGGGCAGGTGGTCAAACTTCTCGATCTCGGGAAAGCTGATGTCCACCTGCGCACGGCCCTGCAGGCGGCGCTGGTTGAGCATCTCGGGCAGGCGGTGCAGGGTTTGCGGACCAAACACCACGTCCACATACGGCGCGCGCGCAATGATGGCCGCGCCCTCCTGGCTGGCCACGCAGCCACCCACGCCAATTTGCACGCCTTTTTTAGCCAGATGCTTGACGCGGCCCAGGTCAGAAAACACTTTTTCCTGCGCCTTCTCGCGCACTGAGCAGGTGTTGAACAAAATCAGGTCGGCTTCTTCAACGGCATCGGTTTTCTCATAGCCCTGAGCGGCGTGCAGCACATCGGCCATCTTGTCCGAGTCGTACTCGTTCATCTGACAGCCGAAGGTTTTGATAAATACTTTTTTCGACATGGAATTCAAGAAGCCCGAAATTTGGAACGCGAGTTAAGAAATAGCTGCACACAAGCCTGTTGAACCGGCAGCGCAATAGACCTGTGTCAAAGCACGCCAGCAGCAAGGCTTGCGAAGGGTTTCAGTGAGGAGGTAAAAAACAGGCGGTGCAGCGTTTCATGGTTTTTTCCAGAGGCTGAGTAAGAGCAGGGCTCAAAAATAAGAGCAAGCCAATAGCTGTAATCGCTAGGCACAGGGCTGCAGACGAGACAGTCTGAAACCAAAAAATGGTGGTGATAGGTGGACTTGAACCACCGACATCAGCATTATGAATGCTGCGCTCTAACCAACTGAGCTATATCACCAAGCGAGGCAAATTATAACGGGTTCAAAATCCGGCTTCAGCGGTGCGTGAACACCGGTTTTCGTTTGGCCAGAAAGGCGTCCATGCCTTCTTTCTGGTCGCTGGTGGCGAACATCGACTGGAACAGGCGGCGCTCGAACATCAGGCCGTCGGACAGGCCGCTTTCAAAGGCCCGGTTGACCGCCTCTTTGGTGGCCATCACGCTGAGCTGGCCGTAATCGCAAATCATCAGCGCCGCGCCCAGGGCTTCGTCCATGAGCTTGTCGGCGGCCACCACACGGCTGACAAGGCCGGCGCGCTCGGCCTCTTGCACGTCCATCATGCGGCCGGTCAGTGCCATGTCCATGGCTTTGGACTTGCCCACGGCGCGCGGCAGCCGCTGCGTGCCGCCGGCACCGGCAATGATGCCCAGCTTGATCTCGGGCTGGCCGAAGCGGGCGTTGTCGGCCGCAATAATGAAGTCGCACATCATGGCCAGCTCACAGCCGCCGCCCAGCGCAAAACCGCTGATAGCGGCTATCACCGGCTTGCGAACGCTACGGATTTGCTCCCAGTTGCGGGTGATGAAGTCCTGACCATAAGCGTCGGCAAAATCAAATTTGGCCATCACGCTGATGTCGGCGCCGGCGGCAAAGGCTTTTTCGCTGCCGGTCAGGATGATGCAGCCGATGCTGGCGTCGGCGTCAAAAGCCTTGAGCGCCGCTCCCAACTCGTCCATGAGCTGGTCGTTGAGTGCGTTGAGCTGCTTGGGCCGGTTGAGTGTGATGATGCCGACCTGCCGGGTATCGGGGCCGTGGGTGCTGGTGAGAATGGTTTCGTAGGGCATGCGTTTCCTTCAGTGCTTAACTTATTGATGTTTGTGTTTCAGCTGCTCAAGTTGCCGTGGGCTGTAGCCAGCTGTTTACGCGGCTGGTGTCTTGCACGCTCAGGCGCCAGGTGCTGACTTGCGGCGGCAGGCTCAGGCGCAAGCGCAGCAGCCGTTTGTCGCGCGCTACCAGGGCTTGAAATTGAGTGGCCTGGCCGGCGTAAAGCAGCAGGTCTTCAAGGCGGTTCAGGCGCCAGCCGGCATAGGGCGCTGCCTTGGCTTTGGCGCCGGCTGGCGGCGTTATTTCCATGCCCAGCCATTCGTCGCCGGCCACAAAACCTGCGCGCTCGGCGGCCCCACCCCGCAACACGGCTTTGACCGAGATGCCGGCGCTCTCGCTGACCCGCAGGCCCAGGCGCTGGGCCAGTTGGGCCGGGTCTTCCAGCACGCTCACACCGTGTTGCTCTAGCAAGTTCTGCAAGGGCAGCTCGTCCTTGCCGTGCACCCAGGCAGCGAGCTCGGCGGCAAAACTGCGCCCGCTGACGGCCAGCAGTGCGGCGCTCAGGTCGCTTTCTTGCATGGGGCCACCCTTGCAGTGCTTCCACACATGGCGCATGACCGCGTCGAGCGTGACATCCGCTGGGGCCGGCTTACCGTTGACGGGGGCGCGCAGGCTCAGGTCAAAGCACAGCGCCACCAGCGCGCCCTTGGTGTAGTAGCTCACCGTGGTGTTGGGTGTGTTATCGTCCTGGCGGTAGTACTTGACCCAGGCATCAAAGCTGGCCTGGGCCACCGACTGCACCAGCCGCCCCGGCGTTTGCATCACCTGGTTGATGGTTTTGTTGAGTAGCTTCAAGTAGCCCGCGTTGTCCAGCAGACCGCAGCGGCGCAGCAGCAGGTCGTCGTAATAGCTGGTAAAGCCTTCAAAAAACCAGAGCAGTTCGGTGTAGTTTTCGCGGGTGTAGTCATAGCGGGCCAGCTCGGCCGGGCGCAGGCGCTTGACGTTCCAGGTGTGAAAGTACTCGTGGCTGATGAGTCCGCGCAGCGTGGTGTAACCGTCAGATACTTTTTTATCGCCCAGCCTTGGCAGGTCACGCCGGTTGCAGATCAGCGCGGTCGAGTTGCCATGCTCCAGCCCGCCATAGCCGTCGTCGACAGCATTGAGCATGAACAGGTAGTTTTTAAAGGGCGGTTTTTGACTGCCGTGCCAAAAGCGGATGTGCGTTTCGCAGATTTTTTGGGCGTCCGCCAGCAGCTTGTCGCCGTCAAAACTGGGCGCGGCACCGGCCACCACAAAGCGATGCGGCACGCCGCAGGCCTTGAAGCTGCCGCTCCAGAAAGCGCCCATTTCCACTGGCGCGTCCACCAGCGCGTCGTAACTCTCGGCGTGGTAAGTGCCGAAGCCTGACTTGTTCACCTTGTGCGGCGTGAGCCCTGTGGCCAGCGACCAGCCGGGCAGCGCCTTGGGAGGGACGATTTCCAGCGCATGCTGGCTACTCTCCTGGCCTTCGACGCGCAGGCACAAGCTGGTGCCGTTGAAAAAACCGCGCATGTCATTGAGCATGGCGGTGCGCACCGATGCGTCGTTGGCATAGACCTCGTAGACCAGCACCAGCGGGCGGGCGGGGGCGCAGCGAATCTGCCAGCTGCACTTGTCGAGTTGCACAAGCTGGCCCGCAGCCAGCGCGCGCTTGCCTTGCAGGGCCTTGAGGTTTTGCAGATGACCGGAGAATTCACGCACCAGGTAGCTGCCCGGAATCCACACCGGCAGCGACACCGTTTGCTGCGCTACCGGCGCTGCCACGGTCATCGTCACCCGGAACAGGTGCGATTGCAGGTCAGCGATGTCAACGCGGTAGTGAACGGGCGGGGTGGCGGAGGTTTTGGAAGCGACGCGGGCAGAGGAGGGCGGCATAAAGGGCAATCCGTTGGGACGGCTCAAGAATAACGCAGCGGCCGTCAACGCTCAGGCTTGCGGTCTCAGGGTGCCTTGGCTTGCGCCAGGTACTGCTCAACCTTTTGCGCATTGATGGCACCCGGCACACGTTTGCCGTCCGCAAAAATCAGGGTCGGCGTGCCGGTGATGCGGTTTTGCTGGCCAAACTCAATATTGCGTGTCAGCGCTGTAGCATCGCAGTTACCGGGGGCTATTTTCTGGTCTCGCAGCA
>CAXNEG010000165.1:0-4086 GCA_964201305.1 Polaromonas sp. | reverse complement strand
CACCAGCCTTGGGGTCTTTTTCAGGCCAGGTGCTGCGCCGTTAAACGGGGCACGCCGTCCTTTAAAACACCACCCACCGTATAGAAGGAGCCGAAAACGACAATTCTATCAGCGGGGTCGGCCGCAGCGACGGCGGCGGCCAGCGCTTGATCGGGGGCGTCGAAGGTTTCAGCCCGCACGTTGGCACGCGGCTTGAGCGCCTGCCAGCGCGCCGCCAGATCGGCGGCGGTGGCGGCGCGAGGTGTCGGGAGGGCGGTGAAATACCATTTGTCAACCAAAGGATTCAAGCGCGCCAGCATGGGGGCCAGATCCTTGTCGACCATCGCCCCAAACACGGCGTGCGTACAAGGATAAAAACCCATGGCGTCCAGATTCTCGGCCAGGGCTGCCACCGAGTGCGGGTTGTGCGCCACGTCCAGCACCAAGGTGGGCTGGCCCGGCACGATCTGAAAGCGCCCGGGCAGCTCGACCATCGACAAACCGTTGCGCACGGCCTGGGCGGTGACCGGTAGCTGCTCGCGCAAGGCCGTCAGCGCTGCCAGCACACCGGCAGCGTTAACCAGTTGGTTGGCACCGCGCAGCGCCGGATAAGCCAGGCCAGCGTAGCGCCGCCCGCGGCCGGCCCAGGCCCATTGCAGCTTGTCGCCGGAAAAATTGAAATCATGACCAAAACGCCACAGATCGGCGCCCAGGTCTTGCGCTGCCTGCAGAACGCTTTGCGGCGGCACCGGGTCGCTGACCACCACCGGCCGGCCGGCGCGCATGATGCCGGCTTTTTCGCGGCCTATGCTTTCACGGTCCGGGCCCAGGTACGCCATGTGGTCCAGGTCAATGCTGGTGATGACGGCACAGTCCGTGTCAATCAGGTTGACGGCATCCAGCCGCCCCCCCAGCCCTACTTCCAAAATAGCAACGTCCAGCCCGGCATCGGCCAGTTGCTTCAAAAACACCAGCGTGGTGAACTCAAAATAGCTCAGAGAGACGAGGCCAGCACCGTCTTCGGCCCCGGCCTGCTGGCGTGCGCTTTCCACCTGCTGAAAAAAGGGCAGCAAAGAAGCCGGACTGACGACCTCGCCGCGCAGGCGACAGCGCTCTTGAAAGTGCACCAGATGCGGCGAGGTGTAAACGCCGGTACGGTACCCGGCTTGCAGCAAAATGGCCTCCAGCATGGCGCAGGTCGAGCCCTTGCCGTTGGTGCCCGCCACGGTGATGACCGGGCACTTGAAGGCCAGGCCCAGTCGCCGGGCCACGGTGCGCACACGCGTGAGCCCCATGTCAATGCCAACAGGGTGAATTTGCTCGCAATAAGCCAGCCAGTCGTCGAGTGTCTTGAGATGTTCCATCAGGCCCGCATTGTCGCGCACGCCCCTGCGACCAATGTCAAAATAAGGGCATGATCATTTTGTATGGCATTCCCAACTGCGACACCGTCAAAAAAGCCCGAGCCTGGCTGAGCAGTCAGGGCTTGGCGCACAACTTTCATGACTTCAAAAAGGCCGGCGTACCGCCCGAGCGGCTGGCCGCCTGGGAAGCTGCTGTAGGTTGGCAAAAGCTGCTGAACCGTCTGGGTACGACCTGGCGCAAGCTCGACGCTGCTGCCCAATCTGGCGTGACAGACGCTGCCAGCGCCCAAGCCCTGATGCGGGACCAGCCCAGCGTGATCAAGCGGCCGGTGGTCGAATGGGGGGACCGCATCACTGTGGGTTTTGACGCCAAGGCCTGGAGCGCCCGGGCTGCTTGAAACAGCTTTACTGATCATTTACACAGTCCGGTGCACCAAAATCCGCCTGAGTCGTTAAAGTAGAACCATGGCCTGCACTTTTTAACCAGCGCTCCATCCTCGAAAGGAAAAACATGACCTCAGTCACCCGCTTCATGACCCTGCCGGCCCTGGTGGCCCTTGCCAGTCTGGCATTCAGTCCGGCCCAAGCGCAGGAAGTTCAAGCCCGCGTGATCTCCAGCACCGCAGTCATTCAACAAGTGGCTGTGCCACGCCAGCAGTGCACCAACACCCCGGTCACTTCAACGGCAGGGCCCAGCGGCGCTGGCGCTTTGATGGGTGCCATCGCTGGTGGAGCCATCGGCAACGCCGTGGGCCACGGCTCAGGCCGGGACCTGGCCACTGCAATCGGCCTGTTCGGCGGTGCCATTCTTGGCAACAATGTTGAGGGCTCCAAGACCCAGACGCAAAACGTTCAGCAGTGCAGCACCGTAACGACCTACGAAAATCGCACCTTGCACTACGACGTGGTCTACGAATACGCCGACAGGCGCTACAACATCCAGATGGCCAACGACCCCGGCGCATTTGTGCGCCTGCAACTCAGCCCCGTCGGCATCATGCCGCCAGCCGGCCGTTCACCGCAGTCTTACAGGCAGTACCAGTCTGAGCCGGCAGAGGTCATCGTCAGCCGCCCCACGGTCTATGTGCAACCTGCCCCGGTCACGGTCTACCCGGTGCCCTACCCACGCTTTCAGGTGGCGCCCCACCATTACCCGCCAGGCATTTCGCTGAACCTAGGCAACAGCCCTGGCGGCCACCGCCATTGGCGCTAAAACTAAAATACTGACTGTGCGCTGTTCTAGAAAACAGCCCGCCCAAGCCCTCTGCGGAGGGCTTTTTTCATGCCGGCAGGCGCTACAGCCGGGTAACTTAAAATCTTGGGGTTTGATCGGGTTGCTGATCAGTCCCTTTTTCTTACTTACTGTTCCAAGCCCATACCCATGACCACCGACAAAATCGACAACATCAGCGTCACCACCCAAGCCAGCGTTTACTTTGACGGCAAGTGCGTGAGCCACGGCATCACTTTCGCTGACGGCACGAAAAAATCGGTGGGCGTGGTTTTGCCAGCCACCCTGACCTTCAACACCGGCGCGCCCGAAATCATGGAATGCGTGGCCGGCTTTTGCGAATACAAGCTCAAAGACTCCAACGCTTGGCTCAAATCGTCTGCCGGCGAGAAGTTCAGCGTGCCGGGCAACTCGTCCTTCGACATCCGCGTGACCGAGCCCTACCACTACATCTGCCACTTCGGCTGATCCCTTTCGCGCACGCAAACCTGGCACTGTCATGAGCACAATTCTTCAAAACCTTCCCCTCGGGCAAAAAGTCGGCATCGCTTTTTCGGGCGGCCTGGACACCAGCGCCGCCCTGCACTGGATGAAACTCAAAGGCGCGGTTCCATACGCCTACACCGCCAACCTCGGTCAGCCCGACGAGCCCGACTACGAAGACATTCCGCGAAAAGCCATGCAGTACGGCGCAGAAAAAGCCCGCCTGATCGACTGCCGCCGCCAGCTGGCCGCCGAAGGCATTGCCGCGCTGCAATGCGGCGCCTTTCACATCTCGACCGCCGGCGTGACCTACTTCAACACCACCCCGCTGGGCCGTGCGGTCACTGGCACCATGCTGGTGGCGGCGATGAAGCAGGACGAGGTCAACATCTGGGGCGACGGCAGCACCTACAAAGGCAATGACATCGAGCGTTTTTACCGCTACGGCCTCTTGACCAACCCGGACCTGAAAATCTACAAGCCCTGGCTGGACCAGTTGTTCATTGACGAGCTGGGCGGCCGCGCCGAAATGTCGGCCTTCATGACAAAAGCTGGCTTTGGCTACAAGATGTCCGCCGAAAAAGCCTACTCGACCGACTCCAACATGCTGGGCGCCACGCACGAGGCCAAAGACCTCGAGCACCTCTCCAGCGGTATGAAGATCGTCAACCCCATCATGGGCGTGGCTTTCTGGAAAGACGAAGTCGACGTCCAACGCGAAGAAGTCACCGTGCGCTTTGAAGAAGGCCAGCCGGTGGCGCTGAACGGCAAGACCTTTGAAAGCTTGACCGAACTCATTCTGGAAGCCAACCGCATCGGCGGGCGCCACGGCCTGGGCATGAGCGACCAGATTGAAAACCGCATCATCGAAGCCAAGAGCCGCGGCATCTACGAAGCCCCGGGCCTGGCGCTGCTGTTCATCGCCTACGAGCGCCTGATCACCGGTATCCACAACGAAGACACCATCGAGCAGTACCGCATGAACGGCCTCAAGCTGGGCCGACTGTTGTACCAGGGCCGCTGGTTCGA
>CAXNEG010000164.1:0-4089 GCA_964201305.1 Polaromonas sp. | reverse complement strand
CCTTCGGGCGTGATCCAGACGATGTTTTGCGTCGGGTCCTTGATGTCACAGGTTTTGCAGTGTACGCAGTTCTGTGCATTGATCTGCAGCCGGTCGCTGCCCTCCGGGCTCTTGACGTACTCGTAAACACCGGCCGGGCAGTAGCGGCTTTCGGGTCCGCTGTAGGTGGCCAGGTTGATGTTCACGGGCACGTCGGCGTTTTTGAGCGTCAGGTGCGCGGGTTGGTTTTCTTCGTGGTTGGTGTTGCTGATGAACACGCTGGACAAGCGGTCAAAACTCAGCTTGCCGTCAGGCTTGGGGTAGTGGATCTGCGGGCACTGGTCGGCCGGGAGCAGGCTTTGGTGGTCAGCCTTGGTGCCATGCAGCGTCCAGGGCGGTGAGCTCACGCCGACCTTGGGCAGAAACCATTGCTCAATACCGGTCATCAGCGTGCCCATCAACTGGCCTTTTTTGAACCAGAGCTTGAAGTTGCGCGTCTGGTCGAGCTCTTTGTAGAGCCAGCTGGCTTCAAAGGCGGCCGGGTAGGCAGTCAGCTCGTCATGCGCACGGCCGGCTTGCAGCGCTTCAAAGGCGGCGTCTGCCGCCAGCATGCCGCTCTTGATGGCGGCATGGCTGCCTTTGATGCGTGCAGCATTCAGGTAGCCGGCATCGCAGCCAATCAGCGCGCCGCCGGGGAACACGGTTTTAGGCAGGGCCTGCGGCGTGCCGTTGTTGATGGCGCGCGCGCCATAGCCGATGCGCTTGCCGCCTTCGAGGTGGGCGCGGATGGCCGGGTGGGTTTTCCACCGCTGCATTTCTTCGAAAGGACTCATCCAGGGGTTCTTGTAGTCCAGCCCAAGCACAAAGCCCAGCGTGACTTTGTTGCCCTCGAGGTGGTACAAAAAGCCGCCGCCAAAGCTGCCGTCAGCTATCGGCCAGCCGCTGGTGTGTACCACCAGGCCGGGCTGGGCTTTGGCCGGGTCCACTTCCCACAACTCTTTGACGCCGATGGCGTAGGTCTGCGGGTCTTTGCCGGCGTTGAGCTGGTACTTGGCAATCAGTTGCTTGCCCAGGTGGCCGCGTGCACCTTCGGCAAACACGGTGTACTTGGCATGCAGTTCCATGCCCAGCTGAAAGCTGTCGGTCGGCTCGCCGTCCTTGCCTATGCCTAAATTACCGGTGGCCACGCCCTTTACCGAAGGTAAACCCCCGTTCGCGGAGCCGTCGTCGTTGTAAAGCACTTCAGCGGCGGCAAAGCCCGGAAATATTTCAACGCCCAGGCTTTCAGCATGCGCCGCCATCCACTTGGTCACATTGCTCAAAGACACCACATAGCAACCGTCGTTGTGAAAATTGCGCGGCATCAGCCAGTCGGGTGTACGGGTGCTGCCGGTTTCGCTGAGCACCAGCAGGTCGTCGCCATTGACGGGCTGGTTCAAAGGCGCGCCGAGTTCTTTCCAGTTCGGGATCAGCTCGTTCATGGCGCGCGGGTCCATTACTGCGCCCGACAAAATATGCGCGCCTGGCTCCGAGCCTTTTTCAAGCACCACCACCGAGATCTCGCTGCCTTTGGCTGCCGCCATTTGCTTCAAGCGAATCGCCGTGGCCAGACCACCGGGGCCACCGCCCACCACCACCACGTCGTACGCCATGGCCTCGCGGGGACCGAACTGGGCCAGGATGTCTTGCATGTTCATGGGGAAAGCTTCCGTGATAATTGAAATTGACTGAGCTGATTAAGCCGTTTTATTTTATTCCCCCAGCGTGCCCCAATTTCACTCATTGCCGGGCTTGTTTTTTTGTCATCTATCAGGAGTCGTTCATGGGCCGTGGCCTGAATTTGTCGGACTGTGCCCCGGCCCTTGCATGCTGACGGGTGTGCTGGCCGGTTTGGGCGCCGGCGCTTTGTGGGGCCTGATCTTTGTCATGCCGCGCATGCTCGGCGACTATTCAGGCGTAGACATGACAGCGGGCCGCTTTGTTGCTTACGGTGTACTGGCAGCTTGCGTTATGGCCCTGGGCTGGCGTCGCCGGCCCCGCCCGACCCTGAGCCAGGCGGGCGCTGCGCTAGGCCTGAGCATTTTGGGGTTTTCGGCTTACTTTTTGCTGCTGGTGCTGGCCATCCAGGACGCCGGCACGGAAGTCCCCACGCTGATCATCGGCACCATTCCCTTGTGGGTCATGTTGCTGGGCAAACCGGTGGCCTTGCGCTGGCGCGGCTTGCTGCCCGGGCTGGTGCTGACGCTGGCGGGTCTGCTGCTGATGATGAGCGCCACCCAGGCCGGTCCGGCCGGGCAGGGTGGCCATTTTTACCGCGGTGTGGCGCTGGCCTGCGCGGCGATGGCGAGCTGGACATTGTTTGCGCTGCTCAACGCCGCCTGGCTCAAGCGCCATCCGCAAGTCAATGCCACGGATTGGGCTAACTGGCTGGGTATTGCTGCGGGGCTGGGCGCCTTGCTGCTGTGGTCGGTCGCCGGCTCGGGTTTGCCGGCGCTGGCCGCGCAGCCCGACTTGGGTCTTTTTGCCTGGCTGTGCCTGGGCACCGGTTTTGGTTCGGCCTGGCTGGCCACCATTTTGTGGAACCTGGCCAGCCAGCGCCTTAGCGCCAGCCTGTGCGGCCAGCTCATCGTGAGCGAAACCGTTTTTGCGCTGCTGTATTCCTTTGCCTGGGACGGTCAGTGGCCTAGCCTGGTCCAGTCAGCTGCGTGTGCACTCTTTATTCTCGGTATCCTGGCATCCATCAAGGCACACGCATAAAGCGCCCGCGCAAATAAGCCACGATCTGGTCCGAGTCATAGAGCCACTGGGCTGCACCGGCTTCATCGGTGATCTTCAGGCAGGGCACTTTGGCCAGGCCGCCGCCGGCTATCAGCGCTGCGCGGTCACTGCCTTGGGGTTGGGCGTCAATGTGCCGTATGTTCAGTGACAGCCGGCGCATTTCCTGGCGCACCTTCATGCAAAACGGGCAGGTCTTGTAGTGGTAGAGCGCCAGGCTTTGGCACTGCGCGTCAGCGCTTTGCTGTGCCTCGAGCGTGCGCACCATGCCGACGGGCCTTTGCAGGCGTTCCTTGAGCAGCATGAACGGGCCCAGCGCGATGCGCAGGGTCTTGAAGAAATAGCGGATAAAAATTTTCATGCGTGATGTTAAGCGGTTAAGCGCAAGAGCTGAGCGCGCCGCTCATTTGACTTTGGGCACGCGGCCCATCAAATAAAACTCGGGGTTGGGCGCCATGCCGCTGAAGCTGGCCATGCGGTTGGACAGCCCGAAAAACGCCGTGATGGCCGCAATGTCCCAGGCGTCCTCGTCGTCAAAACCGTGGGCTTTGAGTGCTGCGAAGTCAGCGTCTTCAATCTCATGCGAGCGCAGGCAGACCTTCATGGCAAAGTCCAGCATGGCCTTTTGCCGCGGGCTGATGTCGGCCTTGCGGTAGTTAACGGCCACCTGGTCCGCCACCAGCGGCTTTTTCTCGTAAATACGCAAAATAGCGCCGTGCGCCACCACGCAATACAGGCACTGGTTGGCCGCGCTGGTGGTGGTCACGATCATCTCGCGGTCGCCCTTTGTCAGCGACCCTTCTTCCTTAAGCATCAGCGCGTCGTGGTACGCAAAAAAAGCCCGCCATTCGGCCGGCCTGCGCGCCAGCGCGAAAAACACATTGGGCACAAAGCCGGCCTTGGCCTGCACCTCCAGCACCTTGCAGCGGATGTCTTCAGGGAGATTGCTCAGTTCGGGGGCAGGGTAGCGGCTCATGTTGGCTCCGGGTATTTGACATAACTAGTCGCATCATAAGAGCCGGGGCTTTGCGTCTGGCATAAGCGCGCAGCGCATTGGGTATCATCCCCTAGCACCAGCTGAGGGGCTCCTAGGGCTTGCTGGCTTTAACCGGAGATATCTGTGAACAAAATTTTTCCTTCCGCTGACGCGGCCTTGAAGGGCGTGGTCAAAAACGGCCAGCTGATGGCTGTGGGCGGTTTTGGTTTGTGCGGCATTCCTGAGGCGCTGATTGAGGCCGTCAAAGACAGCGGCGTGCAAAACCTCACCGTGATTGCCAATAACGCCGGCGTGGACGGCTTTGGTCTGGGCAAGCTGCTGGACACGCGGCAGGTCAA
>CAXNEG010000163.1:0-4158 GCA_964201305.1 Polaromonas sp. | reverse complement strand
CGCGCTTGGCCACGTTGCGGATGCGCTCGGGCGAGCCCATCGAGGTGCCGCCGTATTTGTGAACGATCAAGGCCATTGAAAAATATCAGTCAAAAAATAGTTGGCCAAGTTAAACCGGTAGAGCACGCGACTCAAGCGCAGGCCCAGTCTGCAAAGCCACTAATTATATGGGGCCATCCCACTGCAAGCGCCCTTGGACACGCTGCACATGGCCCGTGGCCACCTTCAGGTGGATGCGGTGGCCGCGGGTGGTGCAAGCGGCAATCTGGTCCAACAGTTGCGCGAGTTGCGCCGTGCTCGGTGTGACGCAATGCGCCATGCGCAGCCAGTGGCGCAGCACATTGGCCTGGCGTGGCCTGGACAGGGCTTGCAGCGCCGCGATGGCCGGTGGCTGGCCAATCAGTGCCAAGTCTTGCGCAGCCACTTCTTCTAGCAGGCTTTGCGCTTGGGCGGCATGGGCGGCACTGCGCGCAAAGGTGGACCGGAATGCCGGAAAAGCTTCGTGCAGCGCCGGCAGCAAGCGGGCGCGGATCAGGTTGCGCGTGTAGCGTTCGTCGGTATTGCTGGGGTCTTCGACAAAGGTGTGGTCTTGCGCTAGCAACCAGGCTCGCAGGCTGGCGGCCGGCACCTCCAGCAAGGGCCTGGCGAACAGCATGCCACTGCGCTCGAAGGTCGCAGGCATGGCCGACAAGCCCGCCAGGCCCGCACCACGGCTGAGGGCCAGCAGCAAAGTCTCAACCTGGTCGTCTGCATGCTGACCCAGCAGCACGGCCGGCAGACCCAGCGCCCGGGCGCCGTCGGCCAGCGCGCTGTAGCGGGCGTTGCGGGCGGCATCTTCCGGGCTTTGGCCGCTTTGGTGCCGGGCGTCGACCCTGGCGATGTGCAGCGGCACGCCCAAACCGGCGCACACTGCGCTGCAATGCGCGGCAAAGTTATCGGCGGCAGCCTGCAGACCGTGGTGAACATGAAGGGCGCTCACCTGCCCCGGCCGCCAAGCACAGGCCGCAAGCAGCAAGGCGGTGGAGTCGGCGCCGCCGCTGTAAGCGATGGCCAGCGGCCAAGAAAGCGGTGCAGAAAATCCTGCCAATGCCGCTACCGCGGGGTTGGCCGCAACAGGGCTTGCGGGCTTACCTGGCTTCGGCTTTGGTGTCGGTGAACCGGCCATAGCTTTGCAGGCGTTCGTAGCGGCGGTCCAGCAGTTCCTTGACCTTCAGGTCACTGACCTGGCGGAGGGCGTCATTGAGGGCGCGCTTGAGGAAAGCGGCCATCTGCTTGTGGTCGCGGTGCGCGCCACCCACGGGTTCGTTAACGATCTTGTCGATCACCCCCATGGCTTTGAGCCGGTGGGCCGTGATACCGAGGGCGTCGGCGGCAACTTCGGCTTTGTCTGATGTTTTCCAAAGAATAGAAGCGCAGCCTTCAGGGCTGATGACCGAGTAAATGGAGTACTGCAACATGACCACCTGGTCAGCCACCGAGATGGCCAGCGCGCCGCCGGAGCCGCCTTCGCCGATGATGGTGGTGATGATGGGCACTTCGAGTTGCGCCATTTCAAAAATATTCCGGCCTATGGCTTCAGACTGGCCGCGCTCCTCGGCGTCAATGCCGGGGTAGGCGCCAGGGGTGTCTACGAAGGTGAACACCGGCAGCTTGAATTTTTCTGCGGTCTTCATGAGGCGCAAGGCCTTGCGGTAGCCCTCGGGCTTGGTCATGCCGAAATTGCGCAGACCACGTTCTTTGGTGTCGCGCCCTTTCTGATGGCCCAGCACCATGCAGGCACTGCCGTTAAAACGCGCCAGACCCCCCACGATGCTCAAGTCATCTGCAAAATGCCGGTCGCCGTGCAGCTCAACAAAGTCGGTGAATATCTCGGTGATGTAGTCCAGCGTGTAGGGCCGCTCGGCGTGGCGGGCGATCTTGGTGATCTGCCAGGGCGAGAGATCGCTGTAGATGTCTTTGGTCAGTTGCTGGCTTTTTTTGGCAAGCTGGTCGATCTCGTCGGAGATATCAACGGCCGACTCGGTCTGCACGTAACGCAGCTCTTCAATTTTGACCTCCAGGTCAGCGATGGGTTGCTCAAAATCGAGAAAGGTTTTTTTAGCCATGGCCTTGGAACTTTGTTGTTCAGGGTTTGAATCAGATTACGCGAAGTCGGCGATTGCAAGGCTCAGTAAGCCACCGGCAAGGGGTCCAGCGAGCGCCAAATATACCAAGTTGCCACGGTGCAGTACGGCGCCCAGGCGCCGGCGACTTCGCGCGCATCACTGCGGCTGACGGATTCGCCGGAGAAATAAGACTTGCTGATGCCGTTGATCAGCCCGACATCGTCCAGCGGCAGCACGTTCGGGCGCATCAGGTGAAAAATTAGAAACATCTCGGCCGTCCAGCGACCGATACCGCGAATGGCGATCAGCTCGGCAATGATGGCCTCGTCGTCCATGGTCTCCCAGCTTTTGACATGCACCGCACCGGCATCGAAATTCAGCGCCAGGTCCACCAGGTACTCCACCTTGCGCGCGCTCAGACCGGCGGCGCGCATGTCATCGACCTTGAGCTTGAGCACATTGGCCGGGGTCATTTTTTTGGGTAGCAGCTCAAAGCGGCTCCAGACGCTTTGCGCTGCTTTGACAGAAATCTGCTGGCCGACAATGCTGCGCGCCAGCGTGACAAATGCGTCACCCCGGGACTGCAGGCCGACCGCGCCGAATTGCGGTATCAGGCGCTTCATCACGCGGTCTTTTTTGACCAGGTACTTACAGGCTTCATCCCAGTAGGCGGGCAAGCTCAGGGCTGGCGCCTGGGCTTGTACCAGCTGAACTGTGGCCGGGCCGATTTTGGCGGGCGTTTTCATAACTTGGCCTCCCAGGTGGTCCCGGCGGGTGAGTCTTTGAGCACGATGCCTTGCGCCAGCAGATCCTGGCGGATGCGGTCAGCGCCGGCAAAATCTTTGGCGAGCTTGGCTGCCGCACGTTCGGCGATCAGGCCGGCAATGCTGGCGTCGTCAAGCGCAGCACCGGCCTTTAAAAAAGCCGCCGGTGAGCCTTGCAACAAGCCCAGGCAAGCGCCCAGCGCTTTGAGCAAGCCGGCCAACTGGGCAGATTGGTTTCGGTTGACTTCAGCGGCCACTTCAAACAACACGGCAATGGCTTCGGGTGTGCCGAAATCTTCGTCCATGGCCGCCTTGAAGCGCGTTGCATAGGGCTCGTTCCAGTCCATGGTGATGGGCGCCGGAGCCACCAGACTGAGCGCGGTGTACAAGCGCTTGAGTGAGCTGCGGGCATCGTCCAGATGCGCGTCGCTGTAGTTCAGCGCGCTGCGGTAATGCGCGCGCAGGATGAAAAATCGCACCGTTTCGGGGTCGTACTGCGCCAGCACTTCGCGGATGGTGAAGAAATTACCCAGGCTTTTGGACATTTTTTCGTTGTCCACCCGCACAAAGCCGTTGTGCACCCAAAAGCGTGCCAGCGGTTTGCCGTTGTCGCCTTCGCTTTGGGCGATTTCGTTTTCGTGGTGCGGGAACTGCAGGTCACCCCCGCCGCCGTGAATGTCAAAGCTCTCGCCGAGCGTGGCACAGCTCATGGCCGAGCATTCAATGTGCCAGCCGGGTCGTCCCTGACCGTATTCGCTGGGCCATTTGGCGTCTGCCGGCTCACTGTCTTTGGCGGCCTTCCAGAGCACGAAGTCCAGCGGGTCCTGCTTGCCGTCGAGTACAGCCACCCGCTCACCGGCGCGCAAATCGTCGAGCGACTTGCCGGATAGCTTGCCGTAGCCCGGGAACTTGCGCACAGCGTAATTGACGTCGCCGCTGCTGGCGCGGTAGGCCAGACCTTTTTGCTCCAGTGTGCTGATGATTTGCAGCATCTGCGGCACGTAGTCTGTAGCCCGCGGCTCAACGGTGGGCGTCTCAATGCCCAGCGCGCCGATGTCCTGGTGCATGGCGGTGATCATTTCGTCCGTCAGCGCGCGGATGGTGATGCCGCGCTCTAAAGATCGGCGGATGATCTTGTCATCAATGTCGGTGATGTTGCGCACATAGGTGACTTTCACGCCGCTGGCTTTGAGCCAGCGCTGAATCACGTCAAAGGCCATCATCATGCGGGCGTGGCCGATGTGGCAAAAGTCGTAAATCGTCATGCCGCAAACATACATGCGCACATG
>CAXNEG010000162.1:0-4163 GCA_964201305.1 Polaromonas sp. | reverse complement strand
ACTCCCACTCAATCGTCGCAGGTGGCTTGCTGCTGACGTCATAGGTCACACGGTTAATCCCGCGCACTTCGTTGATGATGCGGCTTGAGACCTTTTTGAGCAGTGCGTAGGGCAACTCGGCCCAGTCGGCGGTCATGAAGTCGCTGGTTTGCACCGCGCGCAGGGCCACCACGTAGTCATAGGTGCGGCCGTCGCCCATCACGCCCACGCTTTTGACCGGCAAAAAAACGGTGAAGGCCTGGCTGGTCAGCTCGTACCAGCTCTTGCCGGTTTCGGCGTCTTTGAAGTTGTGCAACTCTTCAATGAAGATCGCGTCGGCACGCCGCAACAGGTCGGCGAATTCGGGTTTGACTTCACCCAGAATGCGCACGCCCAGGCCCGGACCGGGGAAAGGATGGCGGTAGACCATGCCATGCGGCAAGCCCAGCGCCACGCCCAGCTCGCGCACTTCGTCTTTGAATAGTTCGCGCAGCGGCTCCAGCAGTTTGAGGCCCAGTTGCTCCGGCAGGCCGCCCACGTTGTGGTGGCTCTTGATGGTGACAGCTTTTTTGTTTTTGGCGCCGCCGGACTCAATGACATCCGGGTAAATAGTGCCCTGAGCCAGCCACTTGGCACCCTTGACGGCAACCCCGCCGCCGGCCTTGAGCTTGGCGGCCTCGGCTTTGAAGACTTCGACGAATTCGCGGCCGATGATCTTGCGCTTGGCTTCAGGCTCGCTGACGCCGGCCAGATGACCTAAAAACTGTGCGGCGGCATCCACACGGACCACCTTGGCGTGCAGTTTGCCGACAAACATGTCCATGACCATGTCGCCTTCGTTCAGGCGCAGCAGGCCATGGTCTACAAACACACAGGTCAGCTGGTCGCCGATGGCGCGGTGGATCAACGCGGCCGCCACCGAAGAGTCCACACCGCCGGACAGGCCCAGAATGACTTCTTCGTCACCCACTTGTTCGCGGATCTTGGCAACCGCTTCTTCGATGTAGTCGCCCATCACCCAGTCGGGCCGCGTGCCGCAGATGTCCAGCACAAAGCGGTTGAGCATGGCTTGGCCCTGTACGGTGTGCGTGACTTCGGGGTGGAACTGCACGGCGTAGTACTTGCGCGTTTCGTCGGCCATGCCGGCAATCGGGCAGGCGTCGGTAGAAGCCATGACCTTGAAGCCGGGCGGCAATTCGGTGACCTTGTCGCCGTGGCTCATCCAGACCTTGAGCATGCCGTGGCCTTCAGGCGTGGTGAAGTCGGCAATGCCCTTGAGCAACGCGGTATGGCCGCGTGCGCGTACCTCTGCATAACCGAACTCGCGCGTGGTGCCGCCCTCGACCTTGCCGCCGAGTTGCTGGGCCATGGTCTGCATGCCGTAGCAAATGCCCAGCACGGGAATGCCCAGGTCAAACACGGCCTGCGGTGCCCGGTCTGTACTTTCCTCGTACACGCTGGCATGGCTGCCGGAAAGAATGACGCCTTTGAGCATGCCGTCTTTGGCGTAGTCACGCACCCATTCGTCACTCACGTCGCAGGGATGCACTTCACAAAAAACATGGGCCTCGCGTACGCGGCGTGCGATAAGTTGGGTGACTTGCGAGCCGAAGTCGAGGATCAGGATTTTTTGGTGTTGCATGACGGCAGGCCTAGGGCAGACTCGAAAAAAAGGGGTTTACAAACCCAGCACCGGCCGCGGAACTGGCTATGCCAGGCCGCAGGCGGGACGGCCCCCCAGGGGGGCAGCGCAGTACACGAAGTGACAAGCGTGGGGGCCTTATTAGTCAGCGCGGTAGTTAGGCGCTTCTTTGGTGATTTGCACGTCATGAACGTGGCTTTCGCGTATGCCGGCGGAGGTGATCTCTACAAACTCGGCCTTGTTTTGCATGTCGTCAATGGTGGCGCAACCGCAGTAACCCATGCTGGCGCGCAAGCCGCCGGCCATCTGGTAAGTGATGGCCACCATAGTGCCTTTGAAAGGCACACGACCCTCAATACCCTCGGGCACCAGTTTGTCGGCGTTCGGGTTGCCGGTGCTGGACTCCTGGAAGTAGCGGTCTGCGCTGCCCTGCTGCATGGCACCGATGCTGCCCATGCCGCGGTAACTCTTGTAGCTGCGGCCTTGGAACAGGATGACTTCGCCGGGCGCTTCTTCGGTGCCGGCGAACATACCGCCCATCATCACCGTGCTGGCGCCGGCGGCAATGGCTTTGGCAATGTCGCCGCTGTAGCGGATGCCGCCGTCAGCAATCAAGGGCACACCGCTGCCGCGCAAGGCGGTGGCCACATTGTCAATGGCCATGATTTGTGGCACGCCCACACCCGCCACGATGCGGGTGGTGCAGATGCTGCCGGGGCCAATGCCGACCTTCACCGCGTCTGCGCCCGCCTTGACCAGAGCCAGCGCCGCAGCGCCGGTGGCGATATTGCCGCCTATCACGTCGATGTGCGGGTAGTTTTGTTTAACCCAGCGCACCCGGTCTATCACGCCTTGGCTGTGACCGTGGGCTGTGTCCACCACGATAGCGTCCACCCCGGCCTTGACCAAGGCTTCCACGCGCGCCTCGGTGCCCTCACCAACACCGACCGCAGCACCCACCCGAAGCTGGCCTTCGGCGTCGCGGGCTGCATTCGGAAAGCTGGTTTGTTTGGTGATGTCTTTGACGGTGATCAGGCCCTTGAGCTCAAAGTTGTCATTAATCAGCAGTACGCGCTCAATCCGGTGCTTGTTGAGCAGAAACTTGGCATCGGCCAGGGTGCCGGTCTCGGGCATGGTGATCAGGCGTTCACGCGGCGTCATGATGGAGCTGACGGGCTCTTCCATGCGGGTTTCAAAGCGCAAATCACGGCCGCTGACAATACCGACCACTCGGCCGCCTTCAATCACCGGAAAACCCGATATGCCGAGTTGCTCGCTCATTTCAATGACCTGGCGCACGGTGTGCTTTGGCGAGATGACCACCGGGTCGCGGAGCACGCCGCTTTCGTAGCGTTTGACTTTGGCCACCTCGGCCGCTTGTTCTTTGGCTGTCAGGTTTTTATGAACGATCCCGATTCCGCCCTCCTGCGCGATGGCAATGGCGAGGCGGGCTTCCGTGACGGTGTCCATGGCCGCAGAGACCAGGGGCAAATTCAGGCGAATATTGCGGGAAAACTGGGTGGAAAGTGAGGCGTCCTTGGGCAGGACTTGGGAGAACGCAGGCACCAACAAAACATCGTCGAAGGTGAGCGCTTTGCCGAGGAGGCGCATGGGTAAAGCTCCAAAAACACGATTGTACCCGTGTGCAAAGGGCTAAATGATGCTCAGTAACCGGCCTTGCCACCTTCCCGGCGCTTAGCAAAAAGACCGGCGCCGCGGCTGCCCTGCCCTTTGAATCGCTCGCGCCTGGCGACTTTGGGGTCTACCCGCAAAGCGCGGTAAAGCTCCACCCTGTCGCCATCTTCCAGCACTTGTGCAGGCCCAGCAGCCCGGCCCCAAATACCTGCCGTCAGCTCGCCGGTGGCCAGCCGTTCAGCCAAGTCGCTCAATTCTGCCATGGCACCACTTTGCGCCAAGGCCTGGCCAAGCGTGCTGCCAGCGGGCATGTCAATCAACCATTGCCGCATTTGGCGGGCTTCAGGCGCGTAAACCAAGGTGATTTGCATACAGGCCAGCGTTTTTCAGGTTTCGCCGTAAACCTGGCTGGCGCGCTTGACAAAAGCGTCGATCAGGCTGCCTGCGATCTTGCCAAAGACCGGGCCCACCAGAGCAGCTAAGGCGAAATTGTCAAAGTCGTAGCGCAGCGAGAGTTCAACCTTGCAGGCCCGCTGGCCTTCAGCGCCGACTGGGCTGAAGTCCCATTGGCCTTCGAGCTTAGAAAACGGTCCGTCAACCAAGTGCAATTGAACTTGGCGCCCCGGAACATGGGTGTTGCGGGTGGTAAAGCTTTGTTTGATGCCGCCAAAAGCAATGCCGACACGGGCAGTCATGCCGGCCTCATCGTCGGCCAGCACGCTGGCCTGGTCACACCAGGGCAAAAAAGCCGGGTAATGGGGCACATCGGTGACCAGCGCGAACATTTCTTCGGCGCTGTACCAGATGAGGACGGACTTGTGAACGGTTTTCATACAATGCTGTGCGGCTTGCAATTGTATGAGTCGATCGCGCCCTCACCTATTTGCCATGGCCACCAAAGAAGCTA
>CAXNEG010000161.1:0-4180 GCA_964201305.1 Polaromonas sp. | reverse complement strand
TGCGAATACAGCGAGATAGGCCAGCCGGGTGTCGCCCAACAAAGCATGTGCCAGGTCACTGGCCCCTGTCCCCACCAGCCCACCCAAACCGAAAGCAAGCGCCTGGGCTGCGCCCCATAAACCCATGCGGGTGCCTTCACGGCCTGACCCACCCTCTCCCGCTAAAGACATCATGGTGGCAATCGCTGCAATGGAAAAGGCACCGTTGGCGACGCCCAGAAATACCACGTTGGCTTTGAGTGGCCATGGGTATGACAGCATTTCCATGGCTGACGCGGACAAGCCGACCGTGGCAAGCGCAGAAAAAATGCACCCGCCCAGCATCCAGGCATGCACCGAGCCCAGCCGGCCGGCCACCCAGCGCGAACTCGCGCCCGCGACACACAGCATGCCCATCAATACGCCCATGTGATGCCAGCCTGAGAGCTGCGTGGTCTTGCCTGGCGACATGCCATGCACGGCCCCCGCAAACGGCTCCAGAATTAAATCCTGGGCGCTGTAAGCGAGCATCGACAAAAAGACAAAAATAGTGAAGGTTCTTGCTTTGGGTTCAGACCAGACTTCGATGAATGTTTTCTTAAAGTCCGCCGGGCTGGCCTGCTTGACGGGCACCAAGTCATCGCCTGCTTTTTCCAGGCGCCACAAACAAAGCGCTGTGAGCAATGTGGTCACCACACTCAAGCCCGCTGAAACTTTCAGCAAAATCTCAGGGCTGTAAGGGTCAATCAACTTGCCGACCATGCCGGCCGTCAAGGCAAAGCCCATGATCATCATCAGCCACACGGTGGTAGCGGCCTGCGCACGCCTGCCCTCAGGCACTTTTTTAGCCATCAAGGTCAACAGTGAGGTACCGCAGGCGCTCACACCCAAACCAATCAAGCTGAAAGACACAACGGCCAAGCCGATACCGGCCGAAGGTGATGTCGCCATCCACACCGTGGACACCGCCGCCAGAAAGCCACCCACACCCAGCACCATCATGCCGCCCATCATCCACGGCGTGCTGCGCCGGCCTTTGTCTGCACCGTAGCCCATGCGGGGGCGCACGATTTGCACCGCGTAATGCCAAGCCACCAAAAAGCCGGGTAACAAGGCGGGCAAAGCCAGCTCAACCACCATGATGCGGTTGAGTGTGGATGTGGTGACCACCACCACCGCACCCAGGCAGGCCTGAATCAGACCCAGACGGATGATTTCAAACCAACCGAAAAATGGCGATTTCATGCGCCTCCCGCTGCATTCAATTGGCGCAAGCCCCAAGCGCTCACCATCATGCCGCTGACAAAAATAGGCACGCCGAAAGCGCTCACATACAAAGCACGCTCAATCGGGTTCTTCAAAAACTTGATCAGCAATGGCCACTGTAAGAAACTCAACACCAGCACGGCCAATGCATGCCAGGGCAGCTCCCAATTCAATAGCAGCGCAGACACCGCCACTTGCGGCAGCCACATGAAAAAACAAGCCACTTTGGCAGCGCCTTTGGCACCCAACTGAACCGGCAGTGAAGCAACGCTCATTTGGCGGTCGCCTTCGATAGCCTTGAAGTCATTCAAGGTCATGATGCCGTGCGCGCCCAAGCTGTAAAGCAAAGCCAGGTACACCGCATTGGCGCCGGGCCACGCGCCGCCCAACATCACGGCTGTGCCTGTGAGCCAAGCTAAACCTTCGTAACTCAGGCCGCACGCGGCGTTGCCATACCAACCATTTTTTTTCAACCGGACAGGCGGCATGCTGTAGGCCCACGACAAAACAATTGCCAAGGCACAGGCCGCAAAACCCCAGGGGCCCATCATCGTGGCCCACAGCAGTGACAGCAGCGTCCAGGCAATGGCAATGCCCAAACCCCAACGGCCCGGCATGCGGCCGGAGGGAATGGGTCTTTGGGGCTCATTGATGGCATCGACATGGCGGTCAAACCAATCATTGACCGCTTGGCTGCTAGCGCAGACCAAGGGCCCTGTGAGAACAAGGCCCAGGAAAATCAACATCCAGTTGTCCGTCAGGCTTTGACCGGAGGAGACCGCACCACACGCAAAGGCCCACACAGGCGGAAACCAGGTAATGGGCTTGAGAAGCTCAGCGACGGTGCGAAAACTGGGGTTTCGCAGTGCTGGCTTGAACGCAAGGCTTGGGTTGTCCATGCCTTGATTATGTGAAACCGTGTTGACTTGTCAACTGGTGTTGACACTAAGTGTCAACCAAAAAATACACCCAGCCATCAGGCGATGGGCGAGTCGACTTCGTTATCCGACAAAATGCCGAACCTGCGCAGCTTCACGTAAAGGCTCTGGCGCGAAAGCCCCAGCATTTCAGCGGCAGAAGCACGGTTGTTATGCGTTAACTCGAGCGCCGCCTCAATGCACATGCGCTCAATGGTGTCCACGGTTTCGCCCACGATGTCTTTCATCGGGCGCCGGCCCACCAGCTGGGACAGCTCGGCAAAGGGGTTGGGCAGCGCTTGGGTAGCTTCTGAGGAAGCTTGTAAGCGCCTGTCCATATCGCGCACAAAAAACACATACAAAGGCTCGGGCTGCAGCAGATGAACCGCCGACACTTCGACCGGAAGCGTCATCCCCGACAAGGTTTTAACTTCGGTAGCGAAATTTCTTACCGGCAAATTCTGCTTCAAGGAGGTATTCAACACACCCCAGTCAACGGCACCCCTGAGCAACCATCGCTCCAATGATTGACCCATGACCTGCGATGGCGCTGTCAATCCCAGGAGCGCCATGCCTTCTTCGTTCACGCTTTTCACTGCGCCGGAAGTGTCCGTGAGCAGCCATCCATCCGGGAAATGCTCCATCGCGGCGCTGAGCACCGCTGCCGATTGTGTGTCGTTCTGGGCGGACGCAAAAGCCTCACGCGGGGTGAGCCGCACCAGAAATTGAGCGCCACCCTCCTGGCGAAAAACAGTTGCCGACACCGTGAGGGCCGACTCAGATCCGGCCACGAAGGCAGAGCACAATTCAATTCGACCCGTGGCCAGCGCCGTTCTGAGCAAGGACTGAACTTCTCCCTGGCTATCGGTCTCAAAACACTCGCGAAAATCCCGGCCTACCAAACGCTTGCCCGCGTCCTTGAAAAGTGCTTGTGCACCTATATTGGCCTCGAGTAAGCGGTAGTTGTGGGCATCCACCATCAGCACGGCTTCTGGCGATGTTTCAAACAAAACACGGTAACGGGCCTCAATGTGACGCAGGCGCAGGTAGTCGCGCTCTACAGACTGCTGTGTTTCAACCAAGCGGCGCTGCAATTCGGCGAGCCGCTCCAGGTTTCGACCCACAGCCAACATTTTTTGGCCCTTGAGGGCAACGGTAATGTACTGAATAGCCGCCTCACCGCCTGAGGGTGTGGGGTGATTGACATGGCGCCAAGTCAGCGTCTGAGCTTGTGGCTGCACCAGCAAGAGCTCGTGAATTTTTTTCTTGCTCTCGACGGTGACAGTCTCTGCCCAGAGCTTGCCGACCCAGCTCTGACAACCCAAAGACGCCATGGTGTCCTGTCCGGTGGACACATCCTCGATGAGACCTTTGTCATTCATGATCAAAGTTACATCCGAAACCACCCCCAACAACTTGGTGAATGTGGCGGGCTCCAGATCGGTAAAGTTCATTAAATTATTACTTTAGAAGTATTTTTATTTTTAATAGTTTTTAATTTTAATAGTTTTTATTAAGTATTTTAAAACGTTAATATAATTATACCGTTGAATTTTTAATAATCGATTTATTTGCCTGTGTGCATTTGGGATTAAGACGGGATGGGAGTCATACCGAGCTGACGGCTGGCTTTGTCCAGCATTTGCGTCACTGCCTCAACAGCTTGCCGTGCGTTGACATTGAGCAGATGCGTGCCGGGCCAATTTAACTTGTCGGGTGCAAGGCAGGCCTGCGGACCACCCACAAAGATCTGCAAATTTGGATTGACAGCTGAGACTTGCAACTCCGCCACGGCCTTGGACACAGCATCCAAGTGCCGCTCGGTGGAGATGGACAGTGCAACGGCATCAAACCAATCGGAGTGAAAACTGCGCTTGAACTCAGCAATGTCTTGGGGCGCGGCAAGCGTCACCGTCCAGCCGGCTCGCCTGAAGAATTCACTCACCATGAAGACCCCTAAGCCATGTTGCGACCCCGGCTCGCTCATCAGCAGCAGGCTCAAACCGTTGGGCTCTGAG
>CAXNEG010000160.1:0-4182 GCA_964201305.1 Polaromonas sp. | reverse complement strand
GACGAGCCGGTTCAGTCCGGGTGAAACGGGCAATCTCTACGCGCAGCAATACCAAGTAGGCCAGCGTTGATGTGGTTCCGCAGAGCTGGCGGGTAGGTAGCATTGAGCCGGCGGGGCGACCCCCGGCCCAGATTAATGGCGGTCACGTTTGTCTTTCGCAAGAAAGGCCAACGCACAGAATCCGGCTTATCGGCGAGCTTCACACTTATTACAGACGCAGGGAAAAAGATGGATCCCCGCGTTCGCGAGGATGACGACTCAGGGACGTCATGACCGCACAGGGCAATGTGGCAATTTGACTCCTTGGCAGTCCGCGTTAAAACCTATGCACCACCCCGCCGGTAGATGCGGGCTGACCCCGGCGGCGGCAGCCGATTTGGGGTACTCCCCTATGAGGCAGTCGACGCCGGGGTCAGCCCGCAGCGCACAACACCGATACAGCGCATGAATGAGGGTTGAGCCCGCAGCGCACAGCACCAACACCCCCGCACCCATAACAAGGCTCCAAAGAAAAAGGCCACCCGAAAGCAGCCTTTTCAATCAAGCGAAGAACAGCCAGCGTCAAGTGTTTTGCAAAGCCGCAATGCGCTCTTCAATCGGCGGGTGCGTGGCGAACAAAGCGCCCACACCACCGGCAATGCCCAAAGCCGCCACGGACTTGGGTAATTCGCCAGGCACCATGCCGCCCAGACGGGCCAGCGCGTTGATCATGGGCTGCTTGCGGCCCAGCAACTGCGCGGCACCCGCATCAGCGCGAAATTCGCGGTGACGCGAGAACCAGGCCACCACCATCGCCGCTGCAAAACCCAGCACGATGTCCATCAAAATGGTGGTCACGTAATAACCAATGCCCGGGCCGGAACTCTGCGAATCACCCTTGCGCAAAAAGCTGTCCACCGCATAACCCACCACCCGGCTGATGAACACCACAAAGGTGTTCATCACGCCCTGAATCAGCGTCATCGTGACCATGTCACCGTTGGCGATGTGTGCAATTTCGTGGCCGATCACGGCTTCGATTTCTTCCTTGGTCATGCCTTGCAGCAAACCGGTAGACACCGCCACCAGCGCCGAGTTCTTAAAAGCACCCGTGGCAAAAGCGTTAGGTTCGCCCTCAAAAATACCGACTTCGGGCATGCCGATGCCGGCTTTTTGCGCCAGGCGGCTGACGACCTCGACGATCCAGGCCTCGTCGGCGTTTTGCGGCTGGTTGATCACGCGCACGCCCGAGCTCCACTTCGCCACCGGCTTGCTGATCAGGAGCGAAATGAATGCGCCGCCAAAACCCATGAGCAGTGCAAAGCCCAGCAGCGCCGTCAGGTCCAGGCCGTTGGCAGTCAAAAAGCGGTTCACACCCAACACGTTCGCGACGATGCCCAGCACCAACACGATGGCCAGGTTGGTCATGACAAACAAAAAGATGCGTTTCATAAAAATAATCACTTTCGTGAGTTGTGCTTGTTGCAAAAAAACTGACAGCCCTTCAGATGGGGATCCATCCTGCCATATCAAGCGGCCGGGCTCAATCGAAAAACCAGCGGATCATCATAAAAAGAAAGCACTTCGTTTTGCGCCCACCATCCCGGAACACCTAAAACCGGCAGGGGTAAAAAGATTTTGGCGGTCAGATCGGCCTGGCGCAGAGCGCCGGCGGCCCAGTGGTCCAGCGCGTGCATCTCACCGGCAGGGGCCGGGGCGTGGTACACATGGGCGGTGATCGACTTGCGCGGGTTCGTGAGTTTTTCCAGCAATGCGTGGCCGAACAGCACCAGCCGGGCCTGGCGCCAGAGCGGTCGCAGCTCCACAAAGAGCCTATTCCACTGGCGGGCCTGCAGCGCCTCCCACAGGGGCTGTGGCGCGCTGAGCAAGGCAGCATTTTCGTCAAACACGGTCAGCGCATCACGCACGGCACCGCGCAGCGGTTGCACGCCCGACTGCGTAATTTGCGCGGCCTGCAAGGCGTTGAGACAGCGTTTGGTTTCGGGAAAACGCAGCCAGCACAGGCCATTTAACAAGTCGTGCAGGTTGTCGCGGGTGGGTACCTGACGCGTGTCAAAAATAAATTTTTCGTAGGCCTGGTCTGCCGGCAAAGCTGCCTGGGGCACAAAGTCCGGCATCCAACGCAGACTCGAAGCGCCTGACGCCGACAGCTGGTGCAAAGCATTGAGCACGTCAGCAACAGAGGCGCCAGCTGCCAGCAGCGCGTCCACAGTGGCCGCCTCGGGGCGCCAGGGTGCGAGCCAGGGCTGCTGCCAGTCAAGCGCCTGGCCCAAGACGCTCACACCGGCGTCTCAACTTTCCAGGCCAGCGCTTCGCCGGAGCGCAGCGGCTTGAGTTCGGCCTCGCCAAAAGCAAAACTCTCAGGCGGCGTCCAGCTTTGGCGCTTGAGCGTGAGCGTGCCGGTGTTACGCGGCAGGCCGTAAAAATCAGCGCCGTTGAAACTGGCAAAGGCTTCCAGCTGGCCCAGCGCGCCGGCCGCGTCAAAGGCTTCGGCGTACAACTCCATGGCGGCATGCGCGGTGTAGCAGCCGGCGCAACCGGTGGCGTGTTCTTTGAGCTGCGCCGGGTGCGGCGCGCTGTCGGTGCCCAGGAAAAACCGCGCGTTGCCGCCGGTGGCCGCCTGGACCAGCGCCAGCCTGTGCTTTTCGCGCTTGAGCACCGGCAGGCAGTAGTAATGCGGACGGATGCCGCCGGTAAAAATGGCGTTGCGGTTGTACAAGAGGTGGTGCGCCGTGATGGTGGCGCCGGTGAAGCGGTCCGCGGCCAGAACGTACTGCGCGGCCTCCAGCGTGGTGATGTGCTCGAAAACGATTTTCAACTCGGGAAAATCTCGGCGCAGCGGCATCAGTTGCTGCTCGATGAACACGGCCTCGCGGTCAAACAGGTCAATCTCGGGGCTGGTGACTTCACCGTGCACCAGCAGGAGCAGGCCGGCTTTTTGCATGGCTTCGAGCGTGGCGTAGGTCTTGCGCAGGTCAGTGACGCCGGCGTCGCTGTTGGTGGTGGCGCCTGCGGGGTAGAGCTTGGCGGCCACCACGCCGGCGTCTTTGGCGCGGCGGATCTCGTCTGCCGGCAAGTTGTCGGTCAGGTACAGCGTCATCAAGGGCTCAAAACTCACACCGGCCGGCACCGCCGCCTGGATGCGCGCCTTGTAAGCCAGCGCCTGCGCAGCGGTGGTCACGGGCGGCCGCAGGTTGGGCATGATGATGGCGCGGCCAAACTGGGCGGCCGTGTGCGGCACCACGGTGGCCAGCGCCTCGCCGTCGCGCACATGCAAATGCCAATCGTCGGGAAGGGTGATGGTCAGTTGTGGGGTCTGGGTGTCAGTGCTCATACGGTCATTGTCCCAAAAACAGGCCGCAGCTAGCGCGGCCCGGGTCGGGCGGGCACGCGGCCGGGCTGGGCTGCTTTGGGCACGGGCTGCGCTTGCAGGTAGTTCCACAAGGCCTGCGCCAGACTTTTGGGGGCAGCCTTGCCGCCGGGGCGCTCGCGGTAAATGCGCACTTCCATCAACATGTCCAGGCCGGTGCCGGCGCTGACCAGCTTTTTGGCGCGCACTTCTTTTTTGACGGCGCTGAGCGGTAAAAAAGCGATGCCATGACCTTCGAGTGCCATCGCCTTCAGGCCCTCGGCCATGTCGGTTTCATAAACGCGGTCCAGGTGAATTGCCGTGCTCGACTGCTTAAGCAGCATATCCACCATGCGGCCCAGGTAAGCACCGGGCGCGTAGCCCAGGTAAGGCAGCGGCTGACCGGCCTGCCCCGGCAGCGCGTACAGGGGCTTGCCATCGGCCGCCGGTTTGACATAAGGCGCCAGCAGTTCCTGCCCCAGGGTGAGCATCTCGTAGCGGCCCGGGTCCAATTGAAAGGGCTGGGAATCATGGTGGTAAGCGATCAGGAGATCACAGCTGCCTTCAACCAGGCGCATCACCGCGTCATGCACGTTCAGCGCGATCAATCGGCTTTTCAGCGGGCCAAATTTATCGCTCAGGCTGCTGACCCAGGCCGGAAAAAAGGTGAAGGCCAGGGTGTGTGGCACCGCAAACTCGACCACGTCCTGCCCGGCCGCCGTGTGACCGCGCAGCATGGCGCGCGTTGACTGCAGGCCTTGCAACATGTCCAGCGACTGCGCGTAAAGCGTTTCACCCGCCAGAGTGAGCCGCGTGGGGTAAGAACTGCGGTC
>CAXNEG010000159.1:0-4217 GCA_964201305.1 Polaromonas sp. | reverse complement strand
GCCTGCCAGTCAAAGCCCAGCCACTGCACGGCGTCGATGATGGCCTTGACGTACTCGGTGTCTTCTTTTTCGGGGTTGGTGTCGTCAAAGCGCAGGTGGCACACGCCGCCGTAATCACGCGCCAGGCCGAAGTTCAGGCAGATGCTTTTGGCATGGCCCACATGCAGGTAGCCGTTGGGTTCCGGCGGAAAGCGCAAACGCACCCTGGCCGCGTCCAGCGGACCGGCGGCGTGGTGCGCTGCGTCGCCTGGGGAGCCGCCCCAGCGGCGGTTGGCGTAGGTGCCATCGGCCAGGTCTTTGTCGATGATCTGACGCAAAAAATGGCTGGGCTTGGCCGATTCCTGGGCTGCAGGGTTGACAGAGCTGGAGGCAGGGGGCGAAGCGGGCGTGGAACTCATGGCCTGCATTTTAGACGGCGACCCCCGCAGCACAGGGCACGCGCATAATCTGGCTACTTTTTAGCCCCCCTTCGGAGTCTCATTTGGACATTGCATTGCTGATGAAAGCCGCGCTCATGGGCGTGGTCGAGGGCTTGACCGAGTTCTTGCCCATTTCTTCAACCGGGCATTTGATTTTGGCGGGCGCCTTGCTGGGCATGGACGATGACAAGGCCAAGGTGTTCGATATCGCCATCCAGACCGGTGCTATTTTTGCAGTGATTCTGGTTTACTGGGAAAAGATCAAAAGCACGGTGCTGGCGCTGCCGAGCGAGCAATCGGCTCAGCGTTTAGCGCTCAATGTCTTGGTGGCTTTTGTGCCGGCCGTGGTGCTGGGCCTCTTGTTTGGCAAAGCCATCAAAGCCAACTTGTTCAACCCGGTGGTGGTGGCATCCACTTTCATTGTGGGCGGCTTGGTCATTTTGTGGGCTGAAAAGCGTCAGCACAACAACCCGGCGGCAGCGCGCGTGCAAGATGCCGACAACATGACTGTGATGGACGCGCTCAAAGTCGGTCTGGTGCAGTGCTTCGCCATGATTCCGGGCACCAGCCGCAGCGGCGCCACCATCATCGGCGGCATGTTGCTGGGGCTGTCCCGAAAGGCGGCGACAGACTTTTCCTTTTACCTGGCCATTCCAACGCTGATAGGCGCTGGCGTCTACAGCCTGTACAAAGAGCGCGCGCTGCTGTCGCTGGCCGACTTGCCCATGTTTGTCGTGGGCCTGGTGTTTTCTTTCTTGAGCGCCTGGCTGTGTATTCGCTGGCTGCTGCGCTATATCGCCACGCACAGCTTTGTGGTGTTTGCCTGGTACCGGATCATCTTTGGGCTGCTGGTGCTCTTGACGGCGCACATGGGCTGGGTGCGCTGGGCCGCCTAGGCCCGGTCAGGAGCCGAATCAGCTCCCGAAACTGAGCAGTGCAGCCTCGATTGCCGCCGCAGTGGCCAGCGGTTTTTCCATGGGGAACAGATGGCTGCCGTCCAGCATCATGACGCGGCCTTTGGTGACTTTTTCTGTCAGCGCCATGCCAACCCGTCCCATTTCGACCGAGTGCAAGCCGCCGATGTAGCTTAGCGGGCACTTGAGCGGATGGCGCTTGAGCAGCGACTCCAGGTTATCGGGCAGGGTGTTGTAGATGGCGGTTTCGACGGCGCGGTCAAAGCTCAGCACGCGCTGACCCGCGTGACTGCTGTCAGGCGCGGCATCGTGTGTGCCGTGGTCAATATAGTCATGCAGTACCTGCGGGTCCCAGCGGGCAAACATTTTCTTGCTGGAAAAGTGGGCCCAGGCCTCGTCACGGCTTGGCCAGAGTTGCTTGCGTTTGCTGCTGACAGCGCCCGGTGAGAAAGAGCCGACCACCATGGCCCGCTTGGCCACGCTCAGAGCCGTGGCGCGCCAGCCGCCCAGCACGGGGGCATCCAGCAAAACCACCCCCTTGACAGGCAGGCCGCCCAGCACCGGGTGGCGCGCTGCGCACATCAGGCTCAAAAAGCCACCCAGCGAATGCCCGACCA
Source organism: Polaromonas sp. (assembly GCA_964201305.1). GTDB lineage: Bacteria > Pseudomonadota > Gammaproteobacteria > Burkholderiales > Burkholderiaceae_C > Polaromonas. The sequence continues at coordinate 2,267 of CAXNEG010000159.1, read as the reverse complement.
GACAGGCCGGCTGACCGGACTTTTCAACTTCATGCGCAGTAAAGTCAGCCAGCTGCTGCACCAGGTGCGGCCAATTGCTGGTAACCAGGTAGCGCGCATCGTGGCCTAATTTTTCAATGGACTTGGTGAGAAACCCACGCTCTTTCAGACTGTGCAGCATGACGCCGTACGTGCTGGCCGGGAAGCTGTTGCCATGAGAAAAAATCAGCAGACTTTTAGAGCGATTGAGCAAGACGTTCTTTGCTTAAAACTCAGATCAGTTTATCGTCAGGGGTGCGAATTTTTTTCAGCGCATAGTGCCCCTCAGCAGGCATCTTGAGCGGCGTGTCGGTGTGGGCGTCGTCCCATACCGGGTCTTCGATGCTGTCAAACACCTCGCGCAATTTTTTTCCCCAGCTGTTGTGCATCATGCGGTAGTAGGGGTTTTCGTGGTCAATGCAAACGAGTTTGTCGCTGTGCAGTTTGTCGGTTTCATAGACCACCAGGTCCAGCGGCATGCCCACTGACAGATTGGACTTCATGGTGGAGTCCATCGACACCAGCGCGCATTTGGCCGCTTCGTCCAGCGGCATGCCGGGCGTGATGACGCGGTCCAGCACCGGCTTGCCGTATTTGGATTCGCCGATCTGAAAGTAGGGTGTCTCACTGGTCGCTTCAATGAAGTTGCCGGCCGAATACATCTGGAACAGGCGCATGCCCTCGCCCTTGACCTGGCCGCCAAAGAGCAAAGAAACATTGAAGTCAAGCTCGGCTTGCTTGAGCGAAGCGGCGTCACGCTCGTACACCCGACGCACGGCGGCGCCCAGCACACGGGCAGCATCAAACATGCTCTTGGCATTCCAGATGGTGGTGGGCTCGCCGCCGTCTGTGTCTGGCAGTTGTTCGACTTGCAAGATCTCACGGATGGACTGCGAGATGGACAGGTTGCCGGCCGACAGCAGCACCATGAAGCGATCGCCCGCTTTCTCGTAAACAATCATTTTGCGAAAAGTGCTGATGTGGTCCAGACCCGAGTTGGTGCGGGAGTCGGACAAAAACACCAGACCGGCGTTGATTTTGATGGCGCAGCAGTAAGTCATGCTTGTGTCTCAGGCTTTGTTTAAAAGTTTTTTGAGTTGGTACAAGGCGTCCAGCGCCTCGCGCGGGGAGAGCGTATCAGGGTCTAGCGTAGCGAGTGATTTTTCAAGCAAGCTGGCCTCAGCGGCGGGCAGATCCGGTGGCGGCGCAAACAGGTCCACCTGGGTGCGGGCGTTGGTTTGCTGCTGTTCCAGTGCGCTCAGCGCATGGCGTGCATGGTTAACCACCGCCGCCGGTACGCCGGCCAGTTTGGCCACCGCAATGCCGTAGCTGCGGCTGGCCGGGCCAGCTTCGATGTGGTGCATAAAAACAATGTCGGCTCCCGACTCAACAGCACTCACGTGCACGTTCACGGCGCTGTGGTGTTTGGTTGGGAACTCGGTCAGCTCAAAGTAGTGCGTGGCAAACAGTGTGAAGGCCTGCGTCTTGTTGTGCAGATAAGCGGCAATGCCGCCGGCCAGCGCCAGGCCGTCAAAGGTCGAGGTGCCGCGGCCGATTTCGTCCATCAGCACCAGCGAGTGCGGCGTGGCGGCGTGCAATATCTGCGCTGCCTCGGTCATCTCCAGCATGAAGGTTGACTGCGCGTTGGCCACGTCATCGGCCGCACCGATGCGGGTGTGGATGGCGTCAATCGGTCCGAGCCGGCAGCTGCTGGCCGGCACATAAGAGCCCACAGAAGCCAGCAGCACGATCAGCGCGACCTGCCGCATGTAGGTGGACTTGCCGCCCATATTGGGGCCTGTGATCACCTGCATGCGGCTTTTGGCGCCGAAGTGGCAGTCGTTGGCAATGAAGCTGCTGCCACCGGTTTCGGCCAGGCGCGCCTGCACCACCGGATGTCGCCCGGCGACGATCTCAATGCAAGGCTCTTTGACAAACACGGGCGCAGCCCAGTCCAGCGTGAGCGAGCGTTCGGCCAGCGCGCACAGCGCGTCCAGCGAGGCGATAGCGCGCGCCAGCCGGCTCAGCGTGGGCACAAAATCTTGCAGCTGGTCGAGGAGTTCTTCGTAGAGAAATTTTTCGCGTACCAGCGCACGCTCTTGCGCCGACAGCGCCTTGTCTTCAAACGTTTTGAGCTCGGGCGTGATGAAACGCTCGGCGTTTTTCAGGGTCTGGCGACGCCGGTAGTCGTCAGGCACCTTGCTGGCCTGGCCTTGCGTGACCTCAATGTAAAAACCGTGCACGCGGTT
>CAXNEG010000158.1:0-4235 GCA_964201305.1 Polaromonas sp. | reverse complement strand
TTGGGAGCGCATCATCGAGGCCGCCCGCGCCACCGGGGCCCAAGCGATTCACCCGGGTTACGGGTTTTTGAGCGAGAACGAAGAGTTCGCCCGGGCCTGCGTCAAAGCCGGTCTGGTTTTCATCGGCCCGCCGGCCTCGGCCATACAGGCCATGGGCCTGAAGGCCGAGTCCACGCGGCTCATGGAAAAAGCCGGCGTGCCGCTGGTGCCTGGCTACCACGGCAGCGACCAGGACCCGGCGCTCTTGCAGCGCGAAGCCGACCGTATCGGTTACCCGGTGCTGATCAAGGCCAGCGCCGGCGGCGGCGGCAAGGGCATGCGCGCCGTGGACAAATCCGAAGACTTCGCTGCAGCCCTGGCGTCTTGCCGGCGCGAGGCCATCAGCAGCTTTGGCGACGACGCGGTGCTGGTCGAGAAATACGCGCAGCGTCCGCGCCATATTGAGATTCAGGTTTTTGGCGACACGCAGGGCAACTATGTTTACCTGTTCGAGCGCGACTGCTCGGTGCAGCGGCGCCACCAGAAAGTGCTCGAAGAAGCTCCCGCCCCCGGCATGAGCGAAACCCTGCGCCGCGAGATGGGCGAAGCCGCCGTGGCCGCTGCGCGCGCCGTCAACTACGTGGGCGCCGGCACGGTGGAATTCATCGTCGAGCAGCTGGATGGACGTACCACCGCCGGGCCGCCCCAAGGTGGTACAGCCCCCTCGGGGGGCAGCGAAACACACGCAGTGGCGAGCGTGGGGGCCAACAGTTTTCCGCCGGGCCGCCCCAAGGAAAACAGCGCCCCCTCGGGGGGCAGCGAAACACACGCAGTGGCGAGCGTGGGGGCTAAGTTCTACTTCATGGAGATGAACACCAGGTTACAAGTTGAGCATCCGGTCACCGAGGCGATCACGGGGCTGGACCTGGTCGAGTGGCAATTCCGCGTCGCCGCAGGTGAGCCCTTGCCGCTCAAGCAAGCAGAATTAAAAATTCACGGCCACGCCATTGAGGCACGCATCTGCGCTGAAAACCCGGACAAGCAATTTCTGCCCGCCACCGGCACGCTGCAGGTTTACCGGCAACCGGCCTGCACCCGCTTTGAGCGCGCAGCCGGCGGTGTGCGGATTGACGACGGAGTGCGCCAGGGTGATGCGATCTCGCCCTACTATGACTCGATGGTGGCCAAGCTGATCGTGCACGGTGACACGCGCGAAGAGGCGCTGGCGCGCATGGACAAGGCGCTGGGCGAATTCCATATCGTTGGCCTGCAGACCAATGTACAGTTTTTGCGGCACGTGTTGGCCAGCGAGTCTTTCGCCAAAGCCGATCTGGACACCGCACTGATTCAGCGGGAAGCCGCAGTGCTGTTTGAGCAAGAAAAAATCGGTGCGCCGCTGGCGATGGCGGGCGCCATGGCGTTCACGTTGCAGCAAGAAAAAGCACTGGAAACGGCCGACCCTTTCAGCCGCCGCGACGGCTGGCGTTCGCACGGGCCGGTCAGCCGGTCTTTCGAGTTTGAGTTTCATGGCCAGCCGCACAAGGCGCAGCTGACTTACCAGCATGATGGCAGCCTGCAACTCGCGCTGGACGGCCAGCTCTTGAGCCTGCACATCGAGCCGGCAGCGGATGGTTTGCTGGTCACACTCAAGGGCCAGCGCACCCAATTGCAGGTCTACCGGCTGGACGAACAGCTGCATCTATTTAGCGCGGGCGGCGCTACGCAGATCACAGTGATCGACCCGCTGGCCCATGCCGGCGTGGCGCAGCAGGAGGCTGGCCGGCTCACGGCGCCCATGCCGGGCAAGGTGGTGTCTTTTGCTGTACAGGCCGGCGACAAGGTCAGCCGGGGCCAGGCTCTGGCCATCATGGAAGCCATGAAGATGGAGCACACAATTGCCGCGCCGGCCGACGGCGTGGTGGCTGAAATTCTTTACGTACCCGGCGACCAGGTGCCTGAGGGCGCCGAGTTGCTGCGCCTGCAAGCCTCCACGCCCTGAGCTCTGCGCTGCTGGCGTGGCAAATCCTGATCAGTGATACTCAAGTTCATGCAATTACCTCAACGTGTTCAACTCATCGACGTCGGCCCCCGCGACGGCCTGCAAAATGAAAAATCGCCTGTACCGGCTGCCGTCAAAATTGAGCTGGTGCATCGCCTGCAGGCTGCCGGTCTGACCGAGATCGAGGTCACCAGTTTTGTGTCGCCCAAATGGGTGCCGCAAATGGCCGACAACGCCGAAGTGATGGCCGGTATCCAGCGCCAGGCGGGTGTGCGTTATTCGGTGCTCACGCCCAACCAGATCGGCTTTGAGGCGGCGCTCAAGTCCAGGCCCGACGAGATCGTGGTCTTTGGTGCCGCCAGTGAAGCTTTCAGCCGCAAAAACATCAACTGCTCGATCGCAGAAAGCATAGAGCGCTTTGCCCCGGTGGTACAAGCCGCGCTGGCCGCGGGCATTGCGGTGCGTGGTGCGATGAGCTGCATCGTGGGTTGCCCTTACGAAGGCGATGTTTCACCTGGCAATGTGTCCTACCTCGCCGGCCTGATGAAGCAGATTGGCGTGCAGCGCGTGGACATGGCCGACACCATCGGCGTGGGCACGCCCCTCAAGGTGCAAAAAGCCATAGAAGCCACGCTCAAGCACTTTGCGCCTGAGCACATCTGCGGCCACTTTCACGACACCTACGGACAAGCCCTCGCCAATACCATGGCAGCGCTGGACATGGGCGTCTGGAACTTTCAGTCCTCAGTGGCCGGCCTGGGTGGTTGCCCCTACGCCAAAGGCGCCACCGGCAACGTGGCCACCGAAGATGTGGTTTACATGCTCCACGGCATGGGCATTGAGACCGGCATTGATCTGGACAAACTGGTGGACGCCGGCAAATTCATCAGCGACTTTCTGGGCCGCCCGAGCGGCTCACGCGTGGCCACCGCCATTCTTAGCAAGCGAGCGTGTTGATGATAGTTTTTCCGCAGGGCCGCCCCAAGGAAAAATGCACCCCCTCGGGGGGCAGCGCAGTACGCAAAGCGACAAGCGTGGGGGCCTTCATTTTCCCGCAGGGCCGCCCCAAGGAAAAATGCGCCCCCTCGGGGGGCAGCGCAGTACGCGAAGCGACAAGCGTGGGGGCTTCTTATGTGTGGTGCTGAGATGCAGGCCTTGCCCGAGGGCGTGCAGCGTGTGGCAGTATATTTGCAAGAGCGCGGCCATGCACACATGCCGCTGATGTTGGGTGATGCGGCGCGCACAGCGCAGCAGGCGGCCGACGGCTTGGGTGTGCTGCCGGGGCAGATTGCCAAGAGCATCGTGTTCAGGCGCAAGGCCGATGACATGGCCGTGATGGTGGTGACTTCGGGCGACCAGCGTGTGGACGAAAAAAAACTCGAAGCCTTGGTCTGCGCCGATGGCAAGCGCCTGGGCCGCGCTGACGCGGCCTTCGTCAAGGCCAGAACGGGTTTCAGCATAGGCGGCGTCTCGCCGCTGGCCCATGCCGGCGAAGTGCTGCTGGTGCTGGACCAATCCCTGCAGCGTTTTGACACCGTGTGGGCTGCGGCCGGCCATCCAAATGCGGTGTTCCAGCTCAGCCCCCAGGCTTTGGCACAGCTAACCGCTGCGCCCTGGGTCGATGTCGCTGAGTCGGCCATGCCAGAAAACGGTTTCCCGGCGCCAGAGCAAAGCCCGCAGCAGGCGGCCTTGGCGCACCTGCGTGCCCTCGCTGCCGCCATCAGTGACAGCGGTGAGGTGCCCTCGCCGTGCATCTCTGTGTGTCAGATCGACAGCGCTTCGGGCCGCTGCGAAGGCTGCTACAGAACGCTGGAAGAAATCGCCGGTTGGAGCTCAGCAGGGCCTCAGCGCAAGCGCGCTGTCTGGCGGGCGATTGCGCAGCGACTGCCGGCCGCTTGAGCTTTTAATGAGCGTCTCATGAGCGCCTATCATTCCGGTAAATCGTCTTATTTTTGCCAGCCTGTCTGAAAGCCTCTTATGTCCGGCCTCAAGCACATCACCTTTTACCTGGACTTTATTTCGCCCTATGCCTACCTGGCCTTTGAGCGTTTGCCCCGGGCGCTGGAAGGGCTGAGCTACAGCGTGGATTACCAGCCCGTGCTGTTTGGCGGCATCTTGCAACACCACGGCCAACTGGGCCCCGCTGAAATTGAGGGCAAGCGCGACTGGACTTACCGTCAAGTGCAATGGCTGGCCGGGCAGCAGGCAACGCCCCTTGATATGCCGGCGACGCATCCCTTCAACCCGCTGGCGCTGC
>CAXNEG010000157.1:0-4248 GCA_964201305.1 Polaromonas sp. | reverse complement strand
TACCTCATCAAGCAAGTGCTCGAAGGTCAGGCGCCCACGCGCAAAACACAGCAGCACCTGGACCGCTGCCTGACCTGCCGCAATTGCGAAAGCACCTGCCCCAGCGGTGTTGATTACGGCCACCTGGTCGACATCGGGCGCAAGCTGGTGGACGAGCGCGTGACGCGCCCGGTGGCTGAAAAAGCCGTACGCTGGGCGCTCAAGGAAGGCTTACCCTCGCCCTTGTTTGCGCCGGCCATGAAGCTCGGGCAGGCAGTGCGCGGCCTTTTGCCGGCCAGCCTGAAAAACAAAGTGCCGGCGGCTCAAGATGCCGGCTTGTGGCCCACGCGCACGCATGCGCGCAAGGTGCTGATGCTGGCGGGCTGCGTTCAGCCGGCCATGCAGCCGAACATCAACAGTGCCACCGCGCGCGTGCTCGACGCTGCCGGCATCGAGGTGGTGCTGGCCGCGCAGGCCGGCTGTTGTGGTGCGGTGAAGTTCCACCTCAACGACCACGACGGGGGCAAGGCCGAGATGCGCCGCAACATCGACGCTTGGTGGCCGCACATGCAAGACGGCACCGGAGTTGAGGCCTTGGTCATGAATGCCTCAGGCTGCGGCGTGATGGTCAAAGACTACGGACACGCATTGCAGGGGGATCCCCTGTACGCGGCCAAAGCGCAGCGCGTGAGTGAGCTCACCCGCGATCTGAGCGAGCTGTTGCCCGACCTGGTGCCTCAACTGCTGCCGGTCCTGCGCACCCGCTTGCAAAGCGCACCGGCGCAACAAATTACTTTTCATCCGCCCTGCACGCTGCAGCACGGCCAGCAACTGCGCGGCGGCGTTGAAAAACATCTGGGCGATCTGGGCTTCAAGATCAATGTGGCCAGTTGCGAGGCGCATTTGTGCTGCGGCTCAGCCGGCACTTACTCGGTGTTGCAGCCAGAGCTGTCTTACGCGCTGCGTGACCGCAAACTGGCCAATCTGGCGCAGATGCAGCCGGACACCATCGTCTCAGCCAACATCGGCTGCATCACCCATTTACAAAGCGGCACCGCCACGCCGGTGCGTCATTGGGTCGAGGTGCTGGACGATGCGCTGAGCAGCTTGCCGGCCTAGCGCCTTCAGGCTGCCGTGTCGGCGCGCCATTCGGCGCGCGTCATGCTGTAGTGCAGGCCCACGCTGTCGCAGTCAGGGTACACCGCGGTTTTGGCGCTACGCACATCGACAGCGCACACCCGCGCGTCCAGCGCAAAGCAGATGTTGATGACTTCCTGCATCAGCGTTTCCTGCAAATTGAAGTGGCGCGAGACCATCAAGGCAGAGACCTGCGCACGCAAGGCGTCGTAGTCCACCGTTTCGGCGATGGAATCGTGCCGGGTGCGGTAGTCGGCATCGAGGGCTAGACGCAGGTCCAAGCGGAAGGGTTGAGGACCCGTTTTTTCAAAAGCGTGAATACCGATGGACACCGGCAATTGCAGGGCCACAAGCTCAATCCATTTGTCCATCAAAGGTCCTTGTTCTCAAAAGCCACATCCCGCTGGCGCGGCACCAGGTGCTGACCGCCATCCACCAGCAGCGTCTGCCCGGTGACAGCAATGGCCTGGTCGAGCATCAGCACGGCCATGGCAATGTCTTGCGGCGTGCTGGACTGGCCCAGCGCAGCGATTTTTTGCGCGCGTTCAAACTCGGCCAGTGTCATGTCGCCGCTGACCAGACTCACACCAGGGCTGATCGCGTTGACGCGCAACAAAGGCGCGCAGCATTGCGCCAGGTAGCGGATGCTGGCACCCGAGCCGAGTTTGGCCAGGGTGTAAGACAGATAGTCGGTGTTGAGGTTTTCCAGCTTTTGGTCAAGCAGAGTCACCACATGCCCGCGCTCCATGACTTGGCCTGCCGGCGCCTGCCGCTGGCTGTGGTGGCGGTGCAAGGCCATGGTCAGCTCCACCGGCGCAATGAAGTTGGTTTGCAGGTGCTGCTCAAAACTTGCCGGCGTGAAGGATGCGGCCTGGTCGTACTCGAACAGCGAAGCGTTGTTGACGATCAGGTGCAAGTCCCCGGTCAGGCGCAGCACCGCGTCCATCAGCGTGGCCCGATCTGCCGCTGCGGCCAGGTCGGCGCGCACAGTGAAGGCGGCCGCGGCGCCAGCGGCCAGACAGTCGTCACGTGTCCGCGCTGCTTCTTGGTCGCTGGTTTTGTAGTGAATCACCACGGTGTCGCCGCGCGCTGCCAGCGCCAGACAGATCTGGCGCCCCAAACGTTGGGCGCCACCTGTCACCAATGCAATACGGCTCATGCGCAGCCCCGGCCGTAAGTTTGGAAGCGAGCGGATTCTCGCGTGCTCTTTTGTTTGGATTGCATAAAGCTGTCAGTGTTCATCGCACAAGGACCTCAATTAAAACACCCGGGCTGGGCACGCGCACAGGTCTGCTGCGAGCTCATACCGTGCGCGATTCTGCTTGGACCGGCGCAGGCGCCAGTGCCGCCAACAGCGCTGCCAGCACGATCAAGGCGCCACCGGTCAGCGTGCGGGTGCTGAACTCGGCAGCGCCAAGCCAGGCGGAGGAAGCGCTGGCAAACAAAATTTCAGTCAACATGATCAGCGCCGTGGTGCTGGCGGCCAGCCGCGCAGCACCATATTGAAGTGCCATGTTGCCCGCCAAAAAGGCCATGCACAGGCCCAGCGCCGCCGGCACGCCGGCCATCGCAAAAACCGGCTCCGGCACCATTTGCACGCTCATGCCGACCCCGGCAGCAATACTGGCGATGATGGCGCCGCCGCCGAACATCGCCAGCATGCGCGACTCGCCCGGCGTTTGCCCGTGCTTGCGCAAAAGTACATTGGTGAGCGCAAAAAACAGACCGCCCAGCAGCGCCATCCAGTCGGCCAAGCTGGCCGGCACGGGCCAGGCTGAGGCGGGAGATTTCAGCACAATCACCACGCCGGCCAGCGCCAGCAACAGCCGCAGCAGCGAACCGGTGCTGGGTTTTTCGTCAAGCAGCAGCCAGGCAATCAGCACCGACCAGGCGGGCATCAGGTAAAAGAGCAAAACCACCCGGACCACGTCGCCAACGGTCACAGCCCAGTTAAAGCTGACATTGGTCAGCCCCGAGGCCAGCAGCAAAAGCAGCAGGCCGGGGTGTTTGATCAGACCGCGCCAGGCCTGCGGCCGGTAGGCCAACACGCCAAGTGTTGCCAGCAGGTATATCAGCACCGTTGACCACAGCGGGTGCAGACCATGGGCTTGCACCTCGCGCAGCGGCCACCAGGAAATTCCCCAGACCATGGCATTGAAAACCAGCGCCACAACAGCGAGCGCGGGACGTTCGCTGCCACCCTCAGGTGCCCGCATCAGTGGCTCTGGTCGCTGCGGGCGATTTTCAGCAGCTCTTCGAGCTTGTCTTTGTGGTGCACACAGTTGTGCGTATGCCAGCGTTGGATGACCCACATGAACCCCGCCACCACCACACCAAAGGCCGTGATGGCGCCGAAAGCCGAGACCCCCAGAGCGGTGGACAGGCTGTAACAGCCGCCCAGCACCAAGATGCAGGATTGCTCATTGAAGTTCTGTACCGCGATGGAGCGACCCGCGCCCATCAGGTTGTGACCGCGGTGTTGCAGCAGCGCATTCATGGGTACCACCAAAAAGCCGCCCAGGCCGCCCAGCAAAATCAGGAAAGGTGCAGCCACCCAGACGTTGTCGATGAAGTTCATCAAAATCACCAGCAAGCCCATGCCAATGCCCAAAGGCATCAAGCTGGTTGCCTGGTCCAGGCGCATGCGCATAGAAGCCAGCACCGCACCGACGGCCGTGCCAATGGCCACCACGCCCACCAATGAAGAGGCTTGCGTTGTGCTGTAACCCAGTGCGGCTGCGCTCCAGGCCAGCACGATATAGCGCAAGTTGCCCGACACCCCCCAGAACAGCGTGGTGGTGGACAGTGATATCTGGCCGAGCTTGTCTTGCCACAGGGCGGTGTTACAGCGCCAGAAATCAGGCAGCAGCGCCAGCTTGTTGCCGGGCATCGGGCGCATGGCCACGCCGGTGAGTGGAATGCGGGTGTTAAACCAGGCCGCCAGAATGTAAACAAAAATCAGGAAGCTGATGGCCGACTCGGCCGGCGTGTCAATGCCGGTGGTCAGCAGCGGCAAGTCAAGCGACAACATGCTCGAGGAAATGGTCGCGCCCACCAACTGGCCGCCGAGCAGCACGCCCAGAATGATGGAGGCGATGGTCAGCCCCTCGATCCAGCCATTGGCCTTGACCA
>CAXNEG010000156.1:0-4271 GCA_964201305.1 Polaromonas sp. | reverse complement strand
CACCCCGATTTCGGGGAGGTCGGCGTGGCTGTGTTGATCGCCAAGACGGGTGTGCAGCTCAGTGCTGAAGCGGTGTTGGCAGCACTCAAAGCCCAGTTGGCCAACTTTAAAATTCCTAAGAAATGTTTTGTACTGCCCGAGTTGCCGCGCAACACCATGGGCAAGGTGCAAAAAAATCTGCTGCGGGAGCAGTACAAAAACCTGTTCAGCTGAGACGGGCTTGCCGGCGCTGGCTTGTTAGCGCAACACCAGCACCGGCACCGGCGAGTTCGTCAAGACATGCGTGGCTTCACTGCCCAGCAGCAGGCGCGAGATACCGCGCCGGCCGTGCGAGGCCATGACGACCAGGTCGCAGCCGTGTTCGTTCACGGTGGCAACGATGGCTTCGGCGATCAGGTCAGAGTGGGTTGTGACCCCCTTGGCCTGAACACCTTGGAGTGCGGCGCTGGCCTTGACCGCCTCTACTGTGGCCAGCGCGCTGTCGGCCCATTGCTTTTCGATCCGGCCTATCTCCGCATTGGGGACACTGGCGCCACCTTCAAAGTAACTCACTGGATAGCGCGGCACGACTTGAAGTGCCACGATTTCAGCGCCAGACAACACGGCCAGTGCAATACCGCTGTCGACTGCTTTTTGGGACAGTTCAGAGCCGTCTGTGGCGATCAAAATCTTTTTGTACATGGCTGCCTCCTGTTGATGTGTGCCCGAGCTTAAGCCGCTGAACTGTTGGCCGGTTTGATCCATGTCAATGGCTTCAATACAGCCTGCGATTACGCTTTAGCGCATGCAAATCAGCCTTGAAGAGTCTGCGCCTGCCGATCTGCCGGGCCTGAGTGTGTGGGACGAGGCCCAGGAGTGGTCGCGTTTTAGCCAGGCCCTGCCTGCTGAAGGCGCCGCGTTCAAGGAGGCTGATGAGCTGTGGGAATCGCAGTTGCTGGTCAGCGGCATGCATTGCGCTGCCTGCTCCTTGATGCTCGAGCGTGCCATGCTTGCGTCGCCGGGGGTTGTCTCGGTCAAGGTGAGTGCGGCCAGCCAGCGCGCCAGCGTGGTTTGGTCGGCCAGACAGACCCGGCCCTCGCAGTGGCTGGGCGCGCCGCGCGCGCTGGGTTACACATTGAACCCTGCGCTGGACACGGCAGCCTCAGACCAGGCGCGGCGCGACGCAAGAATGGCCCTGTGGCGCTGGCTGGTGGCTGGTTTTTGCATGATGCAGGTGATGATGTATGCCTTTCCGGCTTACGTGACCGACCCGGGTGATATCACACCAGATATTGAAAAGCTGCTGCGCTGGGCGGCCTGGGTGTTGACGCTGCCTGTGCTTTTGTTTTCTTGCCGCCCCTTTTTTGCCAACGCCTGGCGCGATCTGCGCAGAGGTGAGGTCAGCATGGACTTGCCCGTTGCGCTGGGCATTGTGATCACATTTGTCATCAGCTCGGCCGCCACTTTTGAGTCGGCCGGCTGGTGGAGCAGCGAGGTCTATTTTGACTCGCTCACCATGTTTGTTTTTTTTCTGCTCAGCGGCCGCTGGCTGGAGCAGCGTCTGCGCGCTCGCAGCAGTGGCGCTTTAGACGCCCTGGTGCAGCGCTTGCCCGACAGCGTACAACGTCGTTTGCCCGGCGGTGAGTTTGAGTTGGTGGCCGTGCGCCGGCTGCTGCCGGGTGATGTGCTGCGTGTGTTGCCCGGTCAGGCTTTTGCTGCGGATGGCGTACTGGAGAGCGGCGCTACCTTGGTGGACGAGGCGCTCTTGAGCGGCGAGTCCCGCCCGCTGTCCAAAGTCACGGGCGATGCTGTCATGGCCGGCAGCTACAACTTGTCGGCCACGGTATGGATGCGGGTGCTGCAAATTGGTGAGCAGACGCGTTATGCCGGTATCGTTACCTTGATGCAGCGCGCGGCCGTGGACAAGCCGCGACTGGCGATGCTGGCGGACCGCATTGCCAAGCCATTTTTGTGGTTCGTGCTGCTCGCTGCCTTGCTGGCAATGGCTTACTGGTGGCCCACAGACCCGGCCCGCGCCATCATGGCGGCGGTCGCGGTGCTGGTTGTGACCTGCCCGTGCGCCTTGTCACTGGCCACGCCCACGGCCATGCTCACCAGCGCAGGCTTGCTGGCGCGCCAAGGTGTGCTGGTGCGCCGCTTGCAAGCCATTGAAACTTTGGCGGGCGTGGACACGGTCGTGTTTGACAAAACCGGCACGCTCACCGAAGCGCGCATGGGGTTGCGCCAGTCGGTCACGCGTGATGGTTTGTCGCCCGAGGCAGCGCTGGCCTTGGCCGTGGCCTTGGCCAAGGACTCCTTGCATCCTGTTTCACGAGCGCTTTGCGCAACTGCACAGGCGCAAACTGTGCCTGTGCTGAGCGCCGGGCCTTGTGTGACCGGCGTGTCTGAGCAAGCGGGGCAGGGCGTGAGTGCTTTGTTGCTGGCGCCTTTCATGAGTGCATGCGCAGGCCCGATTCGTTTGGGCTCAGCGCTTTACTGCGGCATCCACAACGCGCCTGAAAGTGAGCAGCTGCAGGTATTTCTGGCAGACAGTGCCGGCTGGCTGGCGAGCTTTGAACTCGATGAAATGCTCAAACCGGATGCGGCGCAGGCAGTGTTGCAACTCCAGGCGGCCGGGCTGGATGTTCAAATGCTGTCCGGCGACCGCAGTGCCGCGGCCCGGCGTGTGGCCCTTGCTTTGGGTATTGAGCATGTGCAAGGCGACTGCACGCCGCAAAGCAAACTGGCCTGGCTTCAAACTTTGCAAGGCCAGGGCCGCCGGGTGCTGATGGTGGGCGATGGCTTGAATGACGCTCCGGTACTTGCGCTGGCCGATGTGTCGGTGGCCATCGGGCAAGCGGTGCCCATGGCGCAAGCACAGTCTGACTTCATCATTCCTGGCGGCCAGTTGAGCCGGCTGGCCCATATGCCGGCACAGGCTAGGCGCACCCTGCGTACCGTGCGGCAAAACCTGCTTTGGGCGGGCGCTTACAACCTGCTGTGTGTGCCCTTGGCCATTGCTTCTTATCTACCTGCCTGGCTGGCTGGCCTTGGGATGGCGCTTAGCTCATTGCTGGTGTTGGCCAACGCCGCGCGCTTAGCGCGCACTCAAGAGGGTGGCTGATGGACATTCTTTTTCTTCTGGTTCCGGTGTCCGTTTTGTTGGCCTTGGGCGTGGTCGGGTTGTTGGCCTGGTCGGTCTGGTCGGGCCAGTTTGAGGATGTTGAAAGCGAAGGGCAGCGTATCTTTCAGGAGTCTGACATGAACAGTCCGGACGCCTGAAAAAAATAAAAATCTGATCTTTATTTGCTTGAGCCAAGCGCCTTGAGTTGATCCAAATCAAGTTCACGTCATTCATGGCACGGGAGAATTCTTCTTAACTTAGGTTACAGAAGGTTTGACATGCGTGCAGTATTCAACAGTGCATCGGCTATGGCAGTTCAGAGTCCTTGGGCGGCTTCCCGGGCCACGTTTTACAACGACAAGATTGTTCGACAGTTTTCTGTGGCGGCCGTGGTCTGGGGTGTTGTGAGCATGCTGGTGGGTGTGTTCATCGCCGCTCAGATGACCTGGCCGGAGCTGAACTTCGGTATCCCGTGGCTGTCATTTGGCCGTTTGCGGCCTTTGCACACGAATGCCGCCATTTTTGCTTTTGGCGGCTGCGCACTGTTTGCCACCAGCTACTGGGTGGTGCAGCGCACTTGTCAGACGCGCATCATTTCCGACAAGCTCGCCGCTTTTCATTTCTGGGGCTGGCAGCTGGTTATCTTGGCGGCGGCAATCTCTTTGCCGTTGGGCTACACGCGCGGCAAGGAGTACGCAGAGTTGGAGTGGCCTATCTCTATCCTGATCGCCGTGACCTGGGTGGCCTATGCAGTGGTGTTTTTCGGCACCATCGGCATTCGCAAGGTGCGGCATATTTATGTGGCCAACTGGTTTTACGGCTCTTTCATCATTGCGGTGGCTTTGCTGCACATCGTCAATGCGGCGGTGATGCCCGCTGGGATCATGAAGTCGTATTCGGTTTACGCCGGTGTGCAGGACGCCATGGTGCAGTGGTGGTATGGCCATAACGCGGTGGGCTTTTTTCTCACAGCCGGATTTCTGGGCATCGTTTACTACTTCATCCCCAAGCAGGCCGAGCGGCCGGTTTACTCGTACCGCTTGTCTATTGTTCACTTCTGGGCGCTGATCTTCACCTACATGTGGGCCGGCCCGCACCATCTGCATTTCACGGCGCTGCCCGACTGGACGCAATCACTGGGCATGGTGTTCTCTTTGATATTGCTGGC
>CAXNEG010000155.1:0-4347 GCA_964201305.1 Polaromonas sp. | reverse complement strand
ATGAAACTGTCCAACCGCTTCAGACGGCTGTGGTCGCTGTACCAGCAAAACGTCGATTTGATTCAGGTGGGCGCCTATGAGGCTGGCTCCAACCCCGAGGTGGACGAAGCCATTCGCTTGCGCGCCGCCATGGAAACTTTTTTAAGGCAAGACATGCACATTGGCGAAGTCGAGGTGAGCACCCGCGAGGGCTTGCGTCGCCTGTTCACCGAATGATGTGACTTGTTGGTCCTAATTTTTATTGACTTTTAGACTGGAGCCAAACCATGAATGCACCCCGAGCTTGTTGGACTGTTCTGGCCCAGAAAGCGCAAGACCAGGTCAGCCTGGTTCAATCTGAAATGGCGCAGGGCAGGACACGTCTGCTGTCTTTGCAGGCCAGCCGTGAGCGGCTGCAAAAGCTGTATGAGGACTACCAAAAACCAGCCGTCGGCTCGGACGCCAGCGGCGGTATGCAGGAAACCATGAACCAGCGGCAGTTCAGCTCGCAGCTGCTCACGCTGATGGAACGAGTGCAGCAAGACCTGGCGCAAACCGAAACGGCCTTGACGCAATGCCGTGTGCGCTTGAACGAAGCCGAGCGCGAGCGCTTGAAAATGCAGTCGCTGGTGGACCAGGACTTGTTGGCCTTCAATGCCCACGCCAAGCGTCGCGAACAGCGGCAGATGGACGATTTAGGCGTTTTGCAGTTCAATTTTCAGTCCCGTTGAGATGAACCCATCGGGCGGCTTGCTGTGGCACTTTCGGGCCTGGCGCTCAAGGGCCTTGTGGTCGCCTACCTGCGGGCAATTGGCCGCTTGGTTGGCACAGTTGCAGCCCAAGTCCAAACAGCTGATATTGCTTGGCCCCAGTGCCGGCTGGATGCTGCCTTCGGCCTGGCTGCTGCGCTTTGACTACATCCACGCGATTGACCTGGACCCGCTGGCGCCCGGGCTTTTTGCACGGCGCCACGGCGCAGCCCTGAAGGCTGGCGGCGTGCGCTGGCAATACCAAAGCGCAGACGCGCTGACCGAGTTGCCACGACTTCTACATTCCTATCCGCAGGCCTGTGTGTTTTTTGACAACCTGCTGGGGCAACTGCGCTTTCATGCGCCCAAGGGGCAGGACCCGCAGGAGTTTGTCGCAAATCATTTGATGCAAATGAAGCACCAGTTGCAGGGGCGTGAATGGGGCAGTGTTCATGACCTGCTGTCCGGCCCTGCCCAAGGGCTGAGTTTCGGGCAAGATTTCCCGGCGGCGCGCATGGAAATGATCGGTGACAGCCCGCGTCCGGAGCAGGCTATTCAGCCAGATACTGGCTGGCTGGCTGCTGCCCGGCCGCATGGCCAGTGGTTAGACCACCTCACCGACGCCGTGTTTCCAGCGGGTACCGCTGTGCAGAACCTGGCCTGGGCCTTCAAGCCGCGTTACTGGCACTGGTTGCAAGCCGGCTGGGTAGGGCCGGGCAGGACCTGAGGGCCCTCGGCCGACTTTGGCGGCCCTAAGCATTGGATAATGTTGTAAAACATGTTTTATGTTTTGGATATGTAGGAAGTTGATTAATTCGATTTAATCAACAGCATTGCGGGAAATTGCTGCGCCAGCCAACGACCAGAGCCTTTGCCGGCCTCAAGTTTGCTGTGCTGCGACCGATTTCTTAGCTGATAGCCTCTTTATCACGTGTGCGCACGGGTGAGGGGCGGACGAAACCATCAACAGCGGGCAGCTTTTCGAGCTGGCTTTGCAGGACTGACCGATGAAAAGAATTCTTGCTGAGGTGTTGCTTGTATTGGCGCTGGGCGCTGCGGCCTTTTTTGGCTGGACCAACTGGAAAAGCAACACGACCAATGGCGGGCAGGTCGCTGAGCTGACAACCCAGATCGAGGAGTCCGGCAAAAAGCTGAAAGTCGCTGAAGAGGCTTTGGCTGCGGCTGTGGCTGTGAATGCCAAAGAAATCGATCCGCTTAAAACCAAGTCGCTGGAGCTCGATGCCGTTCGTGCAGCCATGTCGAGTGGCGAAACACTCAAAGACCTGGAAACCGTCTATAAAAAAGAAAAATCGCTCTCCCCTGACCGGCAGGTGGGCCTGGGTGCGCTGCGCCTACTGACCAAAGGCAGCAAGGACCCGGCCACCGTCGAGGCCTTCAAGAAGGCTCTGGAAAGCGCCGACTGGTCGGGCCGTAAACAGGTTATCTGCGCCGCCCAGAATGCGCTTGCAGCGGCTGGTGAAAAAGTCAGCGTTTTGTCGGAGTGCGAAGGTTTAGGCCAGCCGGCTGAAAAAGGGCCGGCCGCTAAATCGGGCGGACACAGCAGCAAAGCAGGTGACGAAAAGCATGCTGTTCACTGGGGCTACGAAGGTGCCATGGGCCCTGAATCCTGGGGCAATGAGTTTCCGACCTGCGGCCGGGGCAAGGCGCAGGCGCCACTGAATATCAAAGGCCCGTTTGAAAAAGCCTTGTTCAGTGTGGCGCCTGACTACAAGAGCGGGCCGCTGAAGATCATCAACAACGGCCACACCATCCAGGTCAATGTGCCGCCGGGCAGCAAGCTGCGCATTGACAGCCAGCCGTTTGAGTTGGTGCAGTTCCACTTTCACCGCCCCAGCGAAGAGCAGATCAACGGCAAACCCTCGGCGATGGTGGCTCACTTTGTTCACAAAAACAGCGAAGGCCGCTTGGCTGTTCTGGGTGTGTTGCTCAAAGAGGGCAATGAAAACCCCGGCATCAAAGCGCTCTGGACACATGCACCGGCCAAAGAAGGCCCTGAGGTCTCACCCGAAGGCGTGAATTTCAACCCGGCCAATCTGCTGCCGCGTGAGTACGAGTTCTACAGTTACGAAGGCTCCTTGACCACCCCGCCCTGTACCGAAGGCGTTCGGTTTTTCATCCTGAAATCACAGGTGAATATTTCCAGAGAACAGGTTGAAGCGTTCCCGTTTAAAAAGAACGCTCGCCCTGTCCAGCCCCAGAACGGACGGGCCATCGCGGGCTAAAACCCAAGGTATGGATCCCCGCGTTCGCGAGGATGACGCGCTGATGGCGTCATTCCTGCGCCCTTTTGTCATTCCTGCGCAGGCAGGAATCCATCCCCGGCTTAAGCTGTCGCAGTCTCTATCTGGTCGGTGATTTCCAGCCAGCGTTCTTCCAGCGTTTGCAGCTCAGCGTCCAGGGCCTTGAGGCGTTTGCCGGCTTGGGCCATCTCGGCCGGGGCGACGGTCGCTGCCAGCCGGGCTTCCAGACTCTGGCGCTCAGTGCTCAGGATTTTCATTTGCGCATCAACCTTGTCGAGCTCTTTTTTCAAGGGCTTTAGGTCGGGTTTGGGTGCCGGTGTTTTGGCACTTGCCGCCTCGGCTTTGGGGGCCGGGGCGTTGCTGGCTTTTTTAGCTTCTTCGCGCTGGCGTTTGGCTTCGTCTAACAGGTAGCGCTGGTAGTCGTCCAGGTCGCCGTCAAACGGCGCCACGCCGCCGTGCGAGACCATCCAGAACTCGTCGCACACGGCGCGCAGCAGCGCCCGGTCGTGGCTGACCAGCATGACAGTGCCTTCAAATTCATTGAGCGCCATGGACAGCGCTTCGCGCGTGGCCAGGTCCAGGTGGTTGGTCGGCTCGTCCAGCAGCAAGAGGTTGGGGCGTTGCCAGACGATCATGCACAGCACCAACCTGGCTTTTTCGCCGCCGCTCATGCTGCCCACGGACTGCTTGACCATGTCGCCGCCGAAATTGAACTGGCCTAAAAAGCTGCGCAGGTCTTGCTCACGGGTGGGCTGGCCGCTGATCTTGCCGGCGGCCGTGACTTCTTTAACCAAGCGGATCATGTGCTCGAGCGGGTTGTCTGCCGGGCGTAGCACGTCGAGCTCTTGCTGGGCAAAGTAGCCGATGTTCAGTCCCTTGCCTTCGAGCATTTCGCCTTCAATCGGCGCCAGCGCGCGGGCGATGGTTTTCACCACGGTGGACTTGCCCTGGCCGTTGGCGCCCAGAATGCCGATGCGCTGGCCGGCCAGCACCGACTTGCTGACGTTTTGCACGATGATGGTGGGCAGTGTGCTGTCGGGTGCGTCTTCCGGGGCCGGGTAGCCGAAGTAAACGTTTTGGATCGACAGCATGGGGTTGGGCAGGTTGGCAGGTTCCTTGAACTCGAAGGTGAAGTCGGCTTCGGCCAGCAAGGGCGCGATTTTCTCCATGCGGTCCAGCGCCTTGACGCGGCTTTGCGCCTGCTTGGCTTTGCTGGCCTTGGCCTTGAAACGGGCAATGAACTTTTGCAGGTGGGCGATTTTGTCTTGCTGCTTGGCGTAAGCGCCTTGTTGCAGCGCCATCTGCTCGGCGCGCAGGTCTTCAAACTTGCTGTAGTTGCCGCCGTAGCGTGTGAGTTT
>CAXNEG010000154.1:0-4370 GCA_964201305.1 Polaromonas sp. | reverse complement strand
CGCTCATGTGGATAACGTGCCCTTGGCCTTGAAGGGCCAGCACGTTAACCACAAGCGAACAACTGCATGGATAAGTCCTACACCCCGCGCCTCGAACACAAAAATCCGGACACTCCCGTCGCAATAGACGTCATGTAACTTTCGGACCTGTATAACGGTTTCAACAACTGCGCGTAAGCCCCCAATATCTTGCATCCGCGATAACTGCATGCCCGGATTGATTTCGAGTTTCTTTGAAATCGAAGGGAGACGCTTTAAACGTGTGGCTACGAGTGCAGTCCCGCTCACACGATTTACGCGGCCTCGAAGCGTAGCCTGAAACGTGTTTATTGGGTAAGCGTGACATGCGCGCCAATAATTGATCGTAGCGAGCGCAGCGGCTTTAGCTTCAGGTGTCGAATTTGCGTCGATCAGAATTACACCTGCCCTGTTGATCTCGCCTCGAGTGAAGTTGGGTACTGTGAAGGACATGTGCGCTTTCGGTAACGCCTCACGGGGATGTAAAGGCAATAGATCATTGAAAATGTAGCTTATCAAGACTAGTTAATCGAACGACGGCCTCCACAGCGCAACTGACTTATAAAGGAGATAGGAAATTCAACCGAGCTAGGCCAAGTATGGCACGTGTTTTGGACAATTTAGTCTCTTTGAATTCTGCAGTTTGAGCGCGCGCAGCTCCTAAAAGCGAGCGTACCCAGAGCAAGTCAGCTGTGCAGCTGCCGCGCACGCAGCCTCCCCCAGCAGCACATGGGATGTGTTGTTTTTCTTTGTCACTAGTTGACACACTGGTCGACCTCAAAGTCGGGTGTCGCGTGCGCCGGCAGATCCCAGTCCGGCTCGAGCGCAGCACCCTCGCCCACTTGCGCGTCACAGTCTTCCCACAAGGGCGGCCCGCGTGCCGGGGCGATGTGTAGAGGCTCAGAATCTGGCCCGACCTGTTCTAGTAGCGGGAGCACCTCTTAGGTGCGGGCAATGAGCCCCAGTGGACTCAGGGTAAGTGCATCGGCTTTTGTGCAGCGTTTGTCGCGGCTGGGCTCGCTGTACTGCTTGGCACATCGGTACACCAGTTCGCTACCCGCCTTGCGCAGCCGCTCCATGAAAAACGGCGGGCTAGCGCAGCAGCGCAGCAAACACTTCAGGCCAGAGCGGTCGTCGGCTTGGATGCACACACCGGTATCCACCGAGAAGCCGCTGTGCTGGTAGGCCAGCATCTCCTTGGCCTGGAGACTCTCCAAGAGGCCCCAGCCCGCGAAGGCGCGCAGGATGCGGCGGCGCAAATCTGTCTGCGCCTGAACTACGGCATCCGCATCAATCCCGCTGGCCGAGTGGAAAAAGACGCCCGGCGCTGCGGGTTCACCATTGGCAGCAACATGCTCCGCCACTTCCTCAAACACCCCATCAACCACGCAGACGTGAAAGTGCACATGCTCGTTCAGACTGGAGCCGAAGCGGTGGATGTGGACTTGGGGTTTTGCCAAAGCGATTGCGCCAATGTGTAGGCTCGCCTTGTCCACATTTGCCGCACCAGGGCTGCATTTACGCCCAGCACGATGTGCTGAGGCTTCGCGTTGACACACACGCGGGCCGCCAAGGTGGGCCCGTCGGGTAAATTGAAGTGCGAGGGGGTGGGTGTCAGAACGTTGACCGGTGTGGTTTTGTCAGCAGCCACGGCTTGCGTTGCGTTTGTAGCGCATGCCATAAGCACAGCCATCAAAGCTATGCTGAAAATTCGGCGGGCAATTGAAAAAACATGTGGCATCACTCACCGCAAAAAATCTGCCCCCGCAAGTCTTGCTTCATCACTTCGGTCAAGGCCTGACAAAGTCAGATAGCTTCAAGGTAAAGGCAATGCTGGCAAACTGAGTTTCGTCTTCATGGGGGTTCGTGACGAAGGTCAACTTTCTTGCCCCCTGCAGATATCTCAGGCTTTTTTCAGCCCCATCAGCACGCGGTCAGGCGTCAGGGGCAGGCGTCTGAAGCGCACACCTGTGGCATCAAACACAGCATTGGCCAGCGCAGCGCCTGAGGGACCCTGCGATGCCTCGCCTGCGCCCAAAAACGGCATGCCCGGGCGGTCGATCAAGACCATTTCGACGGGCGGCACTTCAGAGAATGTCAGGATGGGGTAGCTGTTCCAGTCTTGTGACAGGATTTGCGTGTCGTCCATCTGCACTTCTTCTTTCAAGGTCCAGGACAGACCCTGCACCAGGCCGCCTTCGATCTGGTTGCTCACGCCATCTGGGCTGACGATGTGGCCGGCATCGGCGCTGGCGACGGCGCGCAGCACGCGGATGCGACCGTTTTCTGGGTTGACTTGAACTTCCATGGCAATCGCGCAGTAAGCGGCAACGTTTTTGTATTTGGCAAAACCAATTCCGCGGCCGTAGCCCGGGCGTTTGCGCCACTGGCTCCAACCGAATTTTTCTGCCGCTTTGACAATCGCATCGCGGGCACGCGGGTCCTTCATGAAGCGCAGGCGGTATTCGACCGGGTCTACGCCGCTGGCAAAGGCCAGCTCGTCAAGGAAAGATTCGATGGCCACCACGTTGGCATAAGCACCCAGGCCCCGTGTGGACGAAACCCGCACCGGCATGTCCGTGATGAAGTTGGTGGTGACGTTCTGGCCCGGAAAGTCGTACAGCGCAATGGCATTGCGGTCGGCCGAGAAGTTGGGCGCGCCGCCATTGACGGGCTTAGGTATAGCAAAGGGTTTTTCGAGATAGCGCGCCGACAGCAAATTGCCGGCCTGGCCACCCGGGCGAGTGCCGTGGGGTGTGGACCAGAGCGTCAAGTCCCAATCCAAGATGTTGCCTTGGGCGTCCAGGCCGGCTTTGGTCTTGATGACCATGGCCGAGCCGTAGGGCTCCCACTGGTGTTCTTGCTCGCGGGTGTATTGCAAGAACACCGGTTTGCCCGGCACTGCAACAGCCAACAAGGCGGCGTCGGCGGCGGCATCGTCGGCGTTGTTGTGTCCGTAGCAACCTGCGCCTTGCATGTGCTGCAAGCGGACTTTTTCAAGCGGCATTTCCAGCATTTTAGAAATGGCCATGCGGGTTTCAAAGACCGACTGGCTGTGAGTCTGCACCACCAAAACACCATCGCTACCCAGCTTGGCGATGCCGGCAGAGGTGCCTATAGACGCGTGCATGTGGTAGGGCCTGAAGTAGCTGGCTTCCATCACTTTGGCCACCGTGCCGGGGACCACGCGCGGCTGACGTTTAGTTTCGATAACTTTGTCGATAGGGGCCTTGAGCAGCCAGTTTTCGACACCGGCTGTGGTTGGCAGTGCTTTGGGCACATCCCACTTGGCGGCACTGCTCATGGCTTGCGAAGCGGCCAGAGCCTGAGCCTGACGTTGCGCAATTACGCCCAGAAAGCTGCCGTTGCGCACCACCTTGACAACGCCTGGCATGCGCTCAATGGGCGCTGTGTCAAGTGAAAGTAAGCGAGCGGTGTAAGCGGGCGGACGCACCACGTAGCCGTACAACAGGCCTTCGGGGTGTTGCTCCTGCAAAAAGATTCGGCGCCCCGACATCATGTCGTCGATGTCCGGCCGCGGCACTGAGCGGCCAATGAAGCGGTGCTCGCCAATCGGTTTGGGTTTGGCCTTGCCGTCTGCTTCGCGCTGCAGTGATTCGCCGACCAGCAAGTCCCAGTAGGTGGTTTTGGTGCCGTTGGCCGCGCTGACCACCCCGTCTGCAACAGTCATGCCGGTGGTGGTTTGGCCCAGCTTGGTTGCGGCCAAGCCGAGCAAAATGGCGCGTACTTCGGCCGAGGCTTGCTGCACAGCTGTGGCGCAATTAGGCATTGAAAAAGAGCCAGCGGTGGTACCCTCATTGGGCACCAGAGAGGTGTCGCCCGAGATAATTTGAATGCGCTCGAGTTCGACGTCTAACTCATCGGCACACACTTGGCGCACGGCACCCAGAATGCCCTGCCCGAGCTCGACTTTGCCGACCATCAGGAGAACGGTTTTTTCAGCGCTTTGAATACGTATCCAGGCGCTGAGCATACGGTTGGTTTGCAAGTCGCCAATCAGTCGGGGTTTGTCGGCAGCGGTTTGCGAAAACACGTCTGCTATGGGAACAGAAAAGCTTAAGGTCAGCGCGCCTGTGGCTTGTAAAAAGCGACGGCGGGATGTGGGGTTAGTGAGCTGCGTCATATCAAGCGCCTTTCGATGCACGGATCACCGCACGAACAATTCGGTTGTGGGCGCCACAGCGGCACAAATTACCGTCCAGCGCAGAGCGAACCTCTGACTCTGTGGGCTGCGGGTTGCGGTCGAGCAACGCCTGGGCTTGCATGATGATGCCGGCTGAGCAGTAGCCGCACTGGGCCGCCTGCTCCTGAATAAAGGCTTGCTGCAATTT
>CAXNEG010000153.1:0-4382 GCA_964201305.1 Polaromonas sp. | reverse complement strand
CGCCGGCGCGCATCAAGACGCTCAAAGACCACGTGGCGCGCGAGCAAGCCGCGGTAGACAGCGCCGACGTGTCCAGCCGCAACGAACTGCTGGGCGACTTTCATGTGCGCATGGCCGAGCTCATGGGCAACACCGTGCTGGCGCAAATGTTGGGGGAGTTGATCTCGCGCTGCGCCCTCATCACGCTCATGTACCAGTCCAGCGCGGCTGCGGCGCACTCGCACGAAGAGCATGCGCTGATCGTCAAGGCGCTGGCCGCCCGCGATGAAGACACCGCCGTGCGGCTGATGAACGATCACCTGTTGCACGTGGAAGCCAACCTGACTTTTGACCGCAAAGTACCGTCCAACGACATCTCGATGGCCTTATCCTGAAGCGCCAACTTTTAAAACCCGAAGCCACTGCCATGACTTACGACGCCACCGCCCCCTACCCCCGCGACCTCGTCGGCTACGGCCGCAACCCGCCGCATCCGCAGTGGCCAGGGCAAGCGCGCGTGGCCTTGCAGTTCGTGCTGAACTACGAAGAAGGCGGCGAAAACGCAGTGCTGCACGGCGACGGCGGCTCGGAACAGTTTTTGTCTGAAATGTTCAACCCGCCCAGCTTTACCGAGCGGCACATGAGCATGGAAGGCATTTACGAATACGGCTCACGCGTGGGCGTCTGGCGCATCCTGCGCGAGTTTGAAAAACGCGGCCTGCCGCTCACTGTGTTCGGCGTCGGCATGGCCTTGCAGCGCCACCCTGAACTGACCGCTGCCTTTGTCGAACTCGGCCACGAAATCGCCTGCCACGGCTGGCGCTGGATCAGCTACCAGAACCTGGACGAAGCCACCGAGCGCGAGCACATGCGCTTGGGTCTGGACGCCATTGAAAAACTCACCGGCAACCGCCCGCTGGGCTGGTACACAGGACGCGACAGCCCGCAAACGCGCCGCCTGGTGGCTGACGACGGCGGGCTGCTGTACGACAGCGACTACTACGGCGACGACCTGCCCTTCTGGATGAAAGTCAAACGCACTGACGGCACTGTGGTGCCGCGCCTGGTGGTGCCCTACACGCTGGACACCAACGATATGCGCTTTGCTTTGCCGCAAGGTTTTGCGCAGGCTGAAGACTTCTTTATTTACCTGCGCGACAGTTTTGACGCGCTCTACGCTGAGGGTGACCCGAACGGTGATAACGCACCCAAGATGATGAGCATCGGCATGCACTGCCGCCTGCTCGGACGGCCCGGCCGCCTGGTGGCGCTGCAGCGCTTTTTAGATCATGTGGCCAAGCACGACAAGGTCTGGGTCTGCCGCCGCGTGGACATTGCGCGCCACTGGCAAGCCACGCACCCTTTCAAAGCAGCTTGAAGCCGCCCTAGGAAAACACCAGCATGAGCTTGACGATAGACCAGATCAACAGCGCCACGCAGGCCGAGGCCATCAAGCTGCTCGATGGCATTTACGAACACTCGCCCTGGGTGGCCAACCAGGCATTGGCCGCACGCCCCTTCAAGTCACTGATCGACCTCAAGCTGCAAATGGCCCGCGTGCTGCAAGCCGCCGGCAAAGACGCGCAGATCAAGCTCATTCAAGCCCACCCCGAGCTGGCCGGCAAAGCCATGGTGAGCAAGAGCCTGACGGCCGAATCCAGCAACGAGCAAGGCAAGGCGGGCCTCACGCAATGCACGCCCGAAGAGTTTGCCGTCATCCAGCAGCTCAATGCCGACTACAACGCCAAGTTTGGCTTTCCTTTCATTCTGGCGGTGCGTGGCCCGCGCGGTCTCGGGCTGAACAAGCAGCAGATCATTGAGACTTTTTCAAGGCGGCTGCATGGCCACCCCGAGTTTGAGCGGCAGGAGTGCCTGCGCAACATCAACCGCATTGCAGAAATCCGGCTCAACGACAAGTTCGGCTACGAGCCGGTGCTGGGCAATCAGCTGTGGGACTGGCAGGAAGAGCTCAGCGCCTTCAGCGACCCGGGCTATGCCGACAAAGGCCAGCTCACCGTCACCTACCTGACCGAAGCACACCGCGCCTGCGCGCAAGCCATCGTGACCGGCATGCGCGACTGCGGCTTTGACGACGTGAGCATCGACGCAGTGGGCAACGTGGTCGGCATCTACCGCGCAGCAACGCCCAGCGCTAAAACCCTGATGACCGGCTCGCACTACGACACGGTGCGCAACGGCGGCAAGTACGACGGGCGGTTGGGCATCTTCACGCCCATGGCTTGCGTGCGTGAGTTGCAGCGCCAGGGCAAGCGTCTGCCCTTTCACTTTGAAGTGATCGCCTTTGCTGAAGAAGAGGGCCAGCGCTACAAGGCCACTTTTTTAGGCTCGGGCGCACTGATCGGCGACTTCAAGCCCGAATGGCTGGCGCAAAAAGACGCTGACGGCATCACCATGCGCCAGGCCATGCAACACGCCGGCTTGAACATTAAAGATATACCTAAGCTGCAGCGCCAGCCGGCCAACTACCTGGGCTTTGTGGAGTTACACATTGAGCAAGGCCCGGTGCTCAATGAGCTGGACATGCCGCTGGGCATCGTCACCTCCATCAACGGCAGCATTCGCATGCAGTGCGAGATCATCGGCACCGCCAGCCACGCCGGCACCACGCCCATGGACCGGCGCGCCGACGCCGCCACCGCGCTGGCCGAACTGGCTTTGTATGTGGAGCAACGTGCACTCAAAGACGGCGACTCAGTGGCCACCATCGGCATGCTGCAAGTGCCTAATGGCTCGGTCAATGTGGTGCCGGGCCGCTGCTTGTTTTCACTGGACATGCGCGCGCCGGTCAACGCGCAGCGCGACGCACTGGCAGCCGACATCCTGGCTGCCTTGCAAGGCATTTGCGAGCGACGCGGTCTGCGTTACACCGCCGAAGAAAGCATGCGCGCCGCCGCTGCGCCCAGCGCACCGGCCTGGCAAGCGCGCTGGGAGGCGGCTGTCAGCTCACTCGGCCTGCCGCTGCACCGCATGCCCAGTGGCGCCGGCCATGACGCCATGAAACTGCACGAAATCATGCCGCAAGCCATGTTGTTTGTGCGCGGCCAAAACTCCGGCATCAGCCACAACCCGCTCGAATCGAGTACCAACGACGACATGCAACTGGCGTTCGAAGCCTTTATGCATTTGCTGACCCACCTTGACCCCTCTGGACATTGAAAAAAATGAGCACAAGCTACGCCCAACTCGACGCCTGGATCGACGCCCACTTTGACGAACAGGTGAAGTTCCTGCAAGAACTCATCCGCGTGCCCACCGACACACCGCCCGGAAACAACACCCCGCACGCGCTGCGCGCCGCCGGGCTGATAGAAGCCATGGGCCTGCCGGTTGAAAAGCATGAAGTGCCGCAAGCCGCCGTACTGGCCGCGGGCCTTGAAAGCATCACCAACCTGGTGGCGCGCCGCCAATACGGCCCGGGTGGCCGCACCATCGCGCTGAACGCGCACGGTGACGTGGTCCCCCCCGGCGAAGGCTGGACCCAAAACCCCTATGGCGGCGAGATTGAAGCGGGCAAGATTTACGGCCGCGCCGCTGCGGTCAGCAAATGCGATTTTTCGACCTTCACTTTTGCTGTTCGCGCGCTCGAAGCCGTGGCCAAGCCCAAGCAAGGCGGCATCGAGCTGGTGTTTACTTATGACGAAGAATTCGGCGGCGAAGTCGGCCCGGCCTGGCTGCTGGAAAACAAGATCATCCACCCCGACCTGGTGATTGCCGCAGGCTTTAGCTACCAGGTGATCACCGCGCACAACGGCTGCCTGCAAATGGAGCTCACCGTGCACGGCAAGATGGCCCACGCCGCCGTGCCGCACACCGGCATCGACGCGCTGCAAGGCGCCAACCGTATTTTGACGGCGCTGTTCGCGCAAAACACGCTTTATAAAAACATCACTTCCAAAGTCGAGGGCATCACGCACCCTTACCTCAATGTCGGATTTATTTCAGGCGGCACCAACACCAACGTGGTGCCCGGCAAAGTCACGCTCAAGCTGGACCGCCGCATGATCCCCGAAGAAGACCCGCTGGCCGTAGAAGCCAGCATACGCGCGGTGATTGCGGCCGCCGTGGCCGACTTCAACCAGGGCCGCGCCGACGACGGCATTCATGTGGATGTGCGCCGCATGCTGCTGTCCAAAGCCCTCAAGCCCCTGCCCGGCCACAAGCCCCTGGCCGAAGCCCTGCAACGCAACGCCACCGCGCTGTTCAAAGAACCCATCCCGGCCTGCGGCACACCGCTCTACACCGACGTGCGCATCTTCGGCGAGGCCGGCATTCCGGGTGTGCTTTACGGCGCCGGCCCGCGCACCGTGCTGGAGTCCCACGCCAAACGCGCAGACGAACGCCTGGACCTGGAAGACCTGCGCCGCGCCACCAAAGTGATTGCG
>CAXNEG010000152.1:0-4397 GCA_964201305.1 Polaromonas sp. | reverse complement strand
GAAATCATCCGCGTGGCGGTGGAGCAAGCGCGCAGCCACGGCGCCAAAGCGGTGCCCATCATGGCAGGCTGCGGCGCGAACTCTACGGCTGAGGCTATCGAGCTGACCAAATTTGCCAAAAAAGTGGGTGCCGACTGTCAGCTGCAGGTAGTGCCCTATTACAACAAGCCCACCCAAGAAGGCCAGTACCAGCACTTCAAGACGATTGCCGAAGCGGTCGACTTGCCCATGGTGCTCTACAACGTCCCCGGCCGCAGCGTGGCAGACATGCTGCACCCGACCGTGGTGCGGCTGACCCAGGTGCCCGGTATCGTCGGCATCAAAGAAGCCACGGGCAATATTGAGCGCGCGCAGTGGCTGATCAAGGAAACGCCGGCCGACTTTGCGGTTTATTCCGGCGACGACGGCACCGCCGTGGCGCTGATGCTGTGTGGTGGGCAGGGCAATGTGAGTGTGACTGCCAACATCGCGCCGCGCTGGATGCACGAGCTGTGCATGGCGGCCGTGGCCGGCGACGCTCAGCGAGCCATGCAGATTCAGCTGAAGCTGCTGCCTTTGCATAAAAACTTATTCATTGAAGCCAACCCGATACCGGTCAAATGGGCCATGGCCCGCATGAAACTTTGCGGACCGACCCTGCGCCTGCCCATGACGCAGCTTGAACCTGCCAATGAAGCCACCGTCGAAAACGCCTTGCGCGTTTGCGGCCTGATCTGAACTGAAGGAAAAAAATTGAAGATTCACATGAACCCGAGCACCCCCATTACCACCTCAGTTCTAGCTGTAGCGCTGCTCTTGTCGAGCATGGTGCTCGGTGGCTGCTCCACCATCAATGACACCCTGATTGGTGAAAAAATCGACTACAAATCAGCCGCCAAAAAAGGCCCGTCGCTGGAAGTGCCCCCCGACCTGAGTCAGCTCACACGTGACAACCGCTACGCTGTGCCTGGCGTGGCCGTGACGGCCAACACCTTTCAAAGCGACAAAGCCGACCGTGCCGGTCAGGTCGGCATCGCCGCCGGCAGTGTGGGCGATGTGCGCATTGAGCGCTCTGGCAACCAGCGATGGCTGGTGGTCAACCGCCCGGCCGACAAGCTCTGGGAGCCAGTACGGGAGTTCTGGAAAACCAGTGGCTTTCAACTGGCCATCGATCAGCAAGACCTGGGCATCATAGAAACCGACTTTGCTGAAAATCGCGCCAAACTGCCGCAAGATTTCATCCGCAACGCCTTGGGCCGCGTGCTTGAAAACTTTTATTCCACCGGTGAGCGCGACAAGTTCCGCACCCGCCTGGAGCGCACGGCCAGCGGCGGCACCGAAATCTTCATCAGCCACCGGGGCATGATTGAAGTGGTCACCAACTCCAGCAGCACCAGCACCTCCACTGTCTGGCAAGCCAGGCCGGCCGACCCGGAACTGGAAGCCGAATTTTTACGCCGGCTGATGGTTCAGTTGGGCGTCTCGCCAGATCAATCCAAAGCACTGATCGCCGTGGATGCGGCGCGCCAGACTTCCCGCATTGAAACCGTCAACAACCAGCAAGTTCTGCTGGTCGACGACGGTTTTGACCGCGCCTGGCGACGTGTCGGCCTGGGCCTTGACCGCACCGGCTTCACTGTGGAAGACCGCGACCGCAGCAAAGGGCTCTACTTTGTGCGCTACGTAGCGCCTTTGTCAGACAACAAATCCAGCGGTTTTTTTAGCAACCTTTTTAGCAGTAAATCCGCCACACCTGCTCCCCTGAAGTACCAGATTGTGTTGACTGCCAATGGGGAAGTGACCTCAGTGACTGTGCTCAATGCAGAAGGCAAACCCGACACCACCGGCAATGCCCAGCGCATCTTCAAGGTGCTTGCCGACGACTTGAAATAAGCACTTCAGTTTTCTGCACTGGTGCTACGGTTTAAAAACCTGGGCAGTGGCAGCACGGGCAATGCCACGTTGGTGCAGGCCAACGGTATCCGGCGGGTGCAAGCGCTGATCGATTGCGGCTTGGGGCTCAAGCAACTGTCCGAGCGTCTGCAACAGGCCGGCTTGGACGAGCAGTCACTCGACGCCATCTTCATCACCCACGAGCACGCCGACCACATTGGTTGCGCCCGGCAGTTCGCCTTGCGCCACCGCGTGCCAGTATGGATGAGCCGCGGCACTTACGCAGCCCTGGGAAGCCCGGACTTTGATGGCTTGCTGCGTCTTGCTGCCGACGGCCAGGCCATCGATCTCGGCGAGCTGGAGCTAAGGCCTTTTACGGTTCCCCACGATGCCCGTGAACCTCTGCAACTGAGCTGCACAGACGGCCAGTTCAAACTCGGCGTACTGACTGATTTAGGGCACGCGAGCCAGCATGTGCTGACCCACCTGGCCGGCTGCCATTCCCTGCTATTGGAATGCAATCACGATGCAGGTTTGCTGGCCCAATCGACTTACCCGGCCTTTCTTAAAAACCGGATTGCCGGGCCCTATGGTCACCTGTCGAACGAGACTGCCGCGCAAATTGCTCGCACCTTGTCTCACCCGGGCCTGGTTCAGGTGGTGGCAGCACATCTGAGCGCACAAAACAACCGCCCGGAGCTGGCGCTGAGCGCACTGGCCGGCGTCGGCGCCCATGGTCACGCAATCCCCAAGCTGTCTGTCGCCAGCGCCCAAAGCGGCACCAGCTGGCTGGCCGTTAAGGGTTAGTGCTGCTGGGACGAAAAAAAGCCGCCCTAAGGCGGCTTTTTAAGTCTGCGCGGAGAATTACTTCTTGGCGTCAGCAGCTGGTGCAGCGGCAGGAGCAGCAGCGTCAGCAGCTGGTGCAGGTGCTGGCGCAGGAGCAGCAACGGGTGCTGGTGCAGGTGCTGGAGGGGCTTCTTTCTTACCGCAAGCTGCCAGTGCGAAAGCTGCAACGATAGCTGCCAAAACGAGTGACTTGTTCATTTTTTCAATTCCTTGATAAGTGTTTGAGACTGTGTTCAAAATGGCCAACCAAAAGTAGTCAGTCCATAAATAAGGCAGGAAAGTAGATGTCTCCAACCTAATTTGAAAGTATATCCGTATAAACCCATGCTTTGAAAGCCAGGCCTCATGAGATTTCACCAAAATAGTGCAAAAAAAAGACATTTCAAAGGGCCCTGCACTTCAACCTGGCTGGTCTTTTAGTTTTACCGCATGCAGCCAGCCCGCGTCCAACCAATCGGCCAGCAAGTCTTTGGCATCGCGGCTGACCTTGCGCAATTGGGCCACGCTCAGTGCATGCTGGTCCGCCAGTTGACGCATCAACAGGGCATCAGCACCTTGGGCTCGGTAGCTCTCACCGTTGATAAAAATATGCTTGTCGTCATACATCATGCGGGTGCGTGAGTCGAGAGCCAGCGCTTGTGAACCAATGGGCGCTGCCTGTGACGCCTTACCCTGAAACCAGACTGAAGACTTGGGCTCGGTCAGGTACTCCCCCAAAGCGCAAGCCAGCGCCAAAGGGTCCTTCAGGGCCGCGGCCACCGAGGCACGGGCAAAGTCTGTCAACGCTGGCGGCAAGGCAGCCGGGTGAGCGGTGGCCGGCTGCTGCGGGTCTTTGTAAATTTTGGGCGAGGCCAGCGCATCACCGTCATCCGAGCAGTACTCAGCCAAACGCTGCAACAAAGCACCCGCCATTTCAGCCTGGCCCGGCGCCCTGAAACCGATTGAGTACGTCATGCAGGCTTCGGGTTTGCCGTCTGCACCCGTACAGGCTTGGGCCACACCGTCATGCGCGTAGCGCGGCGGCAGGTAAAGCATGTCACCGGCTTCGAGCACAAACTCTTCGGTGTGGTCGAAGTTTTGCAATATCTTCAAGGGAACACCTTCTTGCAAAGTGAAATCGGTCTGCTTGCCGATGCGCCAGCGCCGTCGGCCACTGGCCTGCAACAAAAACACGTCGTAGCTGTCATAGTGCGGGCCTACCCCGCCGCCTGTGCTGGCGTAGGAGATCATCAAGTCGTCCAAGCGCGCGTCTGGCACAAATCTAAATTGCTGCAGCAGTTCATGGGCGCGTGCATCATGCAAATCAACACCCTGTACGAGCAAAGACCAGGCCGGTTTGCTCAGCGCAGGCAGGCTGCGGGGCGCAAACGGGCCGGATTTCATACGCCAGCCGATCGCGCTCTGAATCACCAGCCGGGACTCCACCCGCTCCTGTGCGGCCAGGGCAAAAAGCTCGGGGCGGCTCAGGATGGGCTTGAAGCCCGCGATGGCCTGGCGCACCAGCAAGGGCTTTGTTTGCCAATGGCGTTTCATGAATTGCTGGGGCGAAAGACCGCCCAGCAGGGCCAGAGCTTGAGTTGTATCCATGGGACAATTGTCGGATGAAAATCACCCCACAATGCGTTGTGTCCTTGACCTGGGTCATGAAAGACACCCTTGGCGAAGTCCTTGACGAGCTG
>CAXNEG010000151.1:0-4401 GCA_964201305.1 Polaromonas sp. | reverse complement strand
CAGTAGGTGCCCAGACGCACCGGGCCGCGGTCCCAGGCAACCTTGCGCATGTCGCTGAGTGCGCGGTCTAAAAAACCGCCGCGTGCCGCCAGCGACAGCAAACGCATGCTGGAGGTGACCCACTGCTGCGACTCGCCGCTTTGCCCCACCGGCATGAAAAACTCGATGGCCCGTTCAATATGGCTACCGTCGGCCGCCAGCATGGTCATGAAGGACACCAGCAGGTACAGCGTTTGACGGCCTTCTTGCGTCCAGTAATCGACCTTCTCAGCCACCGCCGCCAGGGCGCCCTGCGGGCGGCGCTCGATCACGCTGCGCATCGGATCGCCTGGCGGTGCGCAGATGGATGGAGTCGCGTCGGCGCCATCGGTTGCGGCCGGTACCGAAGGCAAGTCCAACACTGAACCGAGAATGCTGTTGGGCCTGTAGGTCGCCAGACCCTTGAGCTGTGCCCGCCAGGCTTGCAGGTACAAGTCCTTGAAGTCGGCATACGGGTAGTCGGCCGGCACATTCACGGTCTTGGAGATGGCTGTGTCAATAAAAGGCTGAACGCTTTTCATCATGGCGATGTGGTCGGCCGCGGGCATCTCCAGGGCGCTGACAAAGTAGGCCGGTAATTTCGTGATGTCGCCGCCGAGTTCGCGGTACAAGCGCCAGGCATGGTCTTCGACCGCGTAGTCGGTGGTGCTGCCGTCGGCTTCGCGTTTTTTGCGCCGGTAGATCCATGAAAAAGAAGGCTCGATGCCGTTGGAGGCGTTGTCGGCAAAAGCCAGACTGACGGTGCCGGTGGGCGCAATCGACAGCAGGTGGCTGTTGCGGATGCCGTGTGCGCGTATGTCTGCCTGCAGCGCTTTGGGCAAGCGGCTGGCAAAAGTACCGCTGGCCAGATAGCCCCCGACCTCAAAGCGTGCAAACGGACCTTTTTCACGGGCCAGCGCCACCGAAGCAGCGTAGGCCGCGTCGCGCATGCGCTCGGCGATGTGCGCTGCCTGGTTGCGACCTTCGGCGCTGTCGTAGCGCAAACACAGCATGGCCAGCGCATTGCCCAGCCCGGTGAAGCCGACGCCGATGCGGCGCTTGGCAGCGGCTTCTTCGCACTGCTGCGGCAGCGGCCAGTAGGTCAGGTCTAGCACGTTGTCGAGCGCGCGCACCTGGGTGGCGACCGAGGCTTCAAACGCTTTGAAGTCAAAGACCGGCGTGCCGCCAAAGCCAAAAGGGTGGCGCACAAAACGCGTCAGGATGATGGAGCCCAAATCGCAGCAACCGTAAGCCGGCAGCGGCTGCTCCCCGCAGGGGTTGGTGGCACTGATGGTCTCGCAGTAGCGCAGGTTGTTGTCCTGGTTGATCGGGTCCAGAAACAAGATGCCCGGCTCGGCAAAGTCATAGGCGGACTGCATCACTGTGTCCCACAACTCGCGTGCGGCCAGACTGCGGTAAACCCACAGGCCGTCGGCGCGCTTGTAGGCGCCGGCGCTCATCAGCTCGGCGCCGGGCGTAGCCCGGTGAACCAGATCCCAGGGCTGATCGTCCAGCAGCGCTTGCATGAAGACGTCGATCACGCCCACGGAGACATTGAAGTTGTTCCAGCGTCCCGGCGTGCGTTTGGCCGTGATGAACTCCAGCACGTCCGGATGGTCTATGCGCAACACACCCATCTGCGCGCCGCGTCGCGCACCGGCGCTCTCTACGGTAGCGCAAGACTGGTCAAACACATTCATGTAGCTGCACGGGCCGGAAGCGATAGACGCGGTACCCTTGACTTCAGCGCCACGCGGGCGCACGCGTGAAAAGTCATAGCCCACCCCGCCGCCCCGGCGCATGGTTTCGGCGGCTTCAAGCAAGGCCTCGTAAATACCGGGCAAGCCCTCATCGTCCTGGCCCTGGATGCAGTCACCGACCGGTTGCACAAAGCAGTTGATCAAGGTGGCCTGAATCCGGGTGCCAGCCGCGCTCATGATGCGACCCGCGCCAATAGCGCCAGCGTGCAGGTTGGCTAAAAAAAGAGTTTCAAAATGACTGCGCGTCGCTTCCGGCTCGACCGAGGCCAGTGCGCGGGCCACGCGTCGAAAGACGTCTTCTGCGCCGGTCTCGCCGGCCTTGAGGTATTTTTCGCGCAGCACATCGGCACTGATGGGCTGGGTGGCGGTCAGGTCTTGCGGGCGTTCCATGGGGGTTTGTGCTTCGCGTTTCATGTAATGGCGTGCAAGTTGTGCGGGGCTGGCTGGGGGCCGGTCATCAGGTGCCGCATCAGTTCTTGAACGGATCTGATCTCCCGACCGAAGGGCAGCGCACCAGCGCCGCGAAAGAACAAGCCTTTGTCGGTTTCACCAGCCATCGCATGACCGAGTTGCTGGTCAATGCAGAACTGGCCCATGGCGGCGTTGCCGTCTCGCAGGCCGCAGTGGCTCAGGCAGTCAAAGGACATATTGCATTTTTTCTTTTCGTGGGCATGGGCCTGCAAGTTCGATTCGATGCGCAGGTATTTGTCAAGCCAAGGAGTGCGCACGGCGCGTGCCGGCAGGCCGGCCACGCTGATGAACTCCACCAGGTCTTGCGGCCCGGCCTCTGCCAACACCCGCTTGAAGGCCGGGTCGGCATCGCATTCCAGCGTCACTGCAAAGGCCGTGCCCAGCTGCACCGCTGTCGCACCCAGCGCCTGCAGACGCAAAATGTCGGCGTGGCTGCTGACACCGCCGGCGGCAATCAAGGGGATCTCTTTCTCGATGCCCGCGGACTTGAAAAACTCCAGCACCTGCGGAATCACGTTCTCAAAGTCAAAGCGCGGGTCTTGCAGGTCCGCCACTTTGGCAGCCCCCAAGTGACCGCCGGCCAGGCGTGGATGTTCGATCACGATGGCGTCGGGCAGCCGGCCTTTCTTTTCCCATTTACGCACCACCAGCTGCACTCCGCGGGCGTCCGATAAAATCGGTATCAAGGCTGCAGCCGGAAAGTCACGCGCGATCTCGGGCAAGTCCAGCGGCAGGCCGGCACCGACGACGATGGCATCGGCGCCGCTGGCCAGCGCCTGCCGCACATAAGCCTCGTAAGCACTCAACGCTTTCATCACGTTTACCGCGATCAGGCCCTGGCCGCCGGCGATCTGGCGGGCGAGTTGGATCTCGCGGTCCAGTGCCAGCAGGTTGGCCGCGTCAATCAGCTCGCGCGCATCGGCTTCTTTGTCAAGGTGCCCGGTTTTCTCCATCAGGTCGGGGTGGTGGCGGCGCAGGTCCACAGCCGAGACTGTGCCCATCGCGCCTAAGCGGGCCACTGCGCCGGCCAAGCCGCTGGCGGATACGCCCACGCCCATGCCTCCTTGCACCACGGGCAGCAATTCCCGATCGGCCAGCCAAAGCGGCCGCAGCCCGCCAGCCAGCGAAAAGCCTTTGAAAGTTGCCGCCAGTTCATTTATAAATGACTTATCCATCGTTTTCCACATTAGGTTAATTAGGGCCCGTGCCTTTGTTGGAGGTTAACGAAGCTGGCACGAAGGCACCTTGTTTTGCATCAAACACATGTATTTCTCCGTTTTCAATGACGTCATATCAGCCGTGCTGGCTGACTGGGCCCGCCAAGTCCTGCGGCTGAATCAGGGTCATTACAGAATGGGAGAGTCCGCTGTATCGAGCTCGAAGCCTTCAATCAGTGCCTGGCCAGCCAGCACACTCATGTACTGATGCAGTGCGCGGCCGCGTGATTGCAGCGTGAGCAGCGCATCAATGCGAGCGACCACATCCTCGTAAGCCAGTTGTCGGCCGCTTAGCCGTTGCAGCACATCAATGATGTGAAGATCGAAGCGGATGTAAAAAAGTCGCGGCTGCACGGCGGTGCCGCCAGTGGCATTAGCCTGGTGAAAAAGTTCGGTGGCCAGGTCGGCAGCCACGTCGTCTAGGCAGGCCTTGAACACAAGGCCGTTGTACTTGCCTGATTGGACTGCTACGCCCGTGCCTTTTTCGGCGTACCAGTCTTGTCAACGTGTTGCGTCAAAAGCGCGCCAGGTCACGATCTCCAACTTTAACGCGGCTACACACGGACGCGGTGAAGCGAGCATCACCCGCTCACTGGCCCTCGTTAGCATTCAATAAAGACACCGTCAGGTCGGGTGGTCCAGCTTCCGCCCGATCCTGATTCATCTGAGCAAGCCCTGCAGCGTAGCGCGACCTGTTTCGAGCGCGTCACACTGCAAGGCTTGCCTACTTTTTGCCGACACCCTTAACCTACCACTGACACAAAAAACCGATTATTTCTTCCGCGCGTGTCCGACGTCAGCGTGTGTGAGACAAATAGGGGTACTTGATTAAAGGAGGGTTTTGGTTCATCTTTCAACTTAAGGAGTGAAGATGAAATTGAAATCCAATCAACCCAAGGCCACTGCAGAGCAGGTGGTCAAAGACATCAGAAGAG
>CAXNEG010000150.1:0-4403 GCA_964201305.1 Polaromonas sp. | reverse complement strand
ATAGCCTGCTCCGGCATGGCGTGGTCTTTCAGTGTGTCCAGCATCAGTGCACGCAATTCCTGGGGTATGGGTGCTTGGGCCATGGCGCGGGCCAGGGCTTGGACTTCAGGGGCAAATTGCAAGTTGCTTTGCCAGCCGGCGGTTTGTTGGCCCAATCGAAACTCACGGCGCAGCGAAGCCAGTTCGTCGCGCACCAGGTCAACGATTTCGCGGCCACGCAGGTAATCGCGGGCATCTTCGTGCTGGCTCTGGACGGGTGCGGCATAAGCCGGGTTGGCCGCCGGCTTCCATTCGGCCTGGCGCAGGGTGTCCATGAAATTCAGCGGTTCAGCTGCTTGCGCGTCCAGCGCTGCCGGCGTGCTGCGAGCAGCTACGGGCTGTTGATCAAGCAGCGAAATGGCCACGGGCTCGACCATGCCCAGGGGCAGGGCGGCGGTAGCGTCTTCGGCGCTTGGCAAGTCCAGCGCCAAGACCAACTCTGTCTGGCCGTTGACCATGTGGTTGGAGATGATCAGGACATCTTCCCCGTAAAGGGCAATGGCCTTGTCAGTGGCGGTGCGGGTATCGCGGGCAAGTATTCGCTTGAGTTGCATGGCGTTGGACGGTGTTAAGTTGCTGGGACGGCTGAATGACGCCGCTTAAGAGTTGTTCTCGGCGTGAACCGTGTGAATGACTTTGACCATCTGGTCTTCCGGAATTTCGCTGTAAGACAGAATCGTCAGGTCGGTGACCCGAAAGCGCACGGCCTTGGACATCCAGGGGCGAATCGCCGGTGACACCACCAAGACGGCCGGGTGGCCCTGTTCTTCAACTGCACGGGCACCGGAGCGCAGCGCGCTGAAAAGCCGTTCAGACAGGCCTGGTTCGAGCACCATGTTCTGGTTCGGGCCGGTTTGCTGCAGCACGTTGTGCAGCAACTGCTCCAGGCCCGGGTCCAGGGTGATCACGGACAGGCTGTTTTTGTCGTCTACCAAACCCTGCACGATCATGCGACCCAGCTTGGGACGGATGATGGAGGTCAGCTGATCCGGGTCTTGGGTGCGGGTGCAGGCCTCGGACAGCGCCTCAACGATGGTGCGCATGTCGCGGATCGAGACCGACTCGCCCAACACGTTTTGCAGCGTGCGGGTGACCACGCCCAGTGACAGCTTGCCGGGTACCAGGTCTTCCACCAGCTTGGGCGATTTGGTCGCCAGTTTGTCCAGCAACTGCTGCACTTCATCGTGGCTGAGCAGGTCTGAGGCGTTGTCGCGCAGCACCTTGTTCAAATGGGTGGCCACCGCCGTGCTGGCGTCCACCACTGTGTAGCCCAGCGTGCGCGCGTGGTCACGTTGAGACGGGTCAATCCAGACCGCGTCCAGACCAAAAGCCGGCTCTTTGCAGGCAATGCCTTCCAGCGAGCCGTAGACCTGACCGGGGTTGATGGCCATTTCACGGCCGACCTTGATTTCGCCTTTGCCGCGAATCACGCCTTTGAGCACAATATGGTAAGAATCGGGGTCAATGTTCAGCGCGTCGCGAATACGCACAGGCTGAATCAAAAAGCCGAGTTCCACAGAGAGTTTTTTGCGCACGCCCTTGACGCGCGCCATCAATTGACCCCCAGCCTCCGGGTTGACCAGCGGGATCAGGCCGTAGCCGATTTCCAGGCCGATCAGGTCTACCTGGTCAACGTCGTCCCAGTCCAGCTCTTTGGGTTCATCCAGGGCGCCGCCTTCTGCTGAGGTGGTGCCGCCCGGGCCGGCTTGGCTGGCAGACGGCTGACTGTTGCGCCGCAAAATCATGTAGCCCACACCGGCACAGGCGCTGGCCAGCAACAAAAACACAAAATGCGGCATGCCGGGCACCATGCCCAAAATAGCCAGAATACCGGACGAAATAAACAAGGCCGAGGGGTTCGACAACTGGCTCGAAGCCTGCTCGGTCATCGACTCGGAGGTGGTGACCCGTGTCACGATGATGGCGGTTGCCAGCGACAAGAACAAAGCCGGAATCTGCGCGACCAGGCCGTCACCGATGGTCAGCAGGGTGTAAATGCGACCGGCCTCGCTGAGCGACAAGCCGTGCTGGCCGATGCCGATGGCCAGGCCACCGACCAGGCTGATCACCAGAATCAACAAACCTGCTACGGCGTCACCGCTGACAAATTTAGATGCGCCGTCCATGGAGCCGAAGAAGTCTGACTCTTGGGACAGCTCTTCACGCCGTTTTTTGGCTGTTTCCTGGTCGATCACGCCGGCGTTCAAGTCGGCGTCAATGGACATCTGTTTGCCGGGCATGGCGTCCAGGGTAAAACGCGCATTCACCTCTGACACCCGGCCGGCACCTTTGGTCACCACAATGAAGTTGATGATCATCAAGATGCCGAAAATGATGAAACCCACCACGTAGTTACCGCCAATCACAATATGACCGAAAGCCGCTACCACCTTGCCGGCAGCCTCCTCGCCCTCATGGCCGCTGACCAGGACAACCCGGGTCGAAGCCACGTTCAGGGCCAGCCGCAACATCGTTGCAAACAGCAAAACAGAGGGAAAAGACGAACACTCCAGCGGCTTGCGGGTGCCGATGGCGATCATGATGATCAACAGGCTCGAAGCAATGTTGAAAGTGAACAAAATATCCAGCAGCCAAGGGGGCAGCGGCAGCACCAGCATGGCCATGATCAGCAGAACCAACGCCGGAATGCTCAGTCCGGAGAAGTTGAAGCTGCTCAGGTTCTGTCGGATACTTGACAGTGTCAGTGTGGTCATGGGGCGGTACTCGTAAAAATACGTGTATTTCGTTAATATCGGTACTTCAATGCAAACTCTGTGCCACGCTAAACCGACAGGGCAGGGCAGTAACCGGTCCTTGAGCCTGTTTTCTGCCCTGGTGGCAAAAGCTCTCCGGTCACGCTTTTTGCTTAGGAAGTACAAGTCCCCGATGTCCGGGTGAACTGATACCCAAAGCCACGACGCGAAAACCACATGGACGCAAACCTCACTTCTCTCCCGCTTACCGCCCCGTCCGCCTCGACAGGACTGGCCGCAGCCGCCATTTCAACGCCGGCGACCAGCCTGCAGGGCGCGGACTTTGCCAATCTTTTAGGCAGTCTGTTGGCCGAGCCCGGGCGGCAAGACCTTGCCGCTGACGGCCTGGCGCAGGCCGGCCTGCTGGCCGTGCCATTGAGCTCCCAGCTCGAATTGATCACCCCCTCCACCCCGGTGCCGGATACCGGCAGCCTGGTGGCCTTTGCCCGAACCCAGGGGCTGGACGAAACCACTTTGGCCGCTTTGTTCGGCGACACGGCTGTCCAAGCCAGCCCGCCAGGCGAATTGAGCGGCTTGGGTGCCTTGCTGGTGCCTGCAGCCCAGCACGTCAATCCATTGCTCGCGGCTGCGGTGCAGCTAGGCGTTGGGCTCAGCGCCTCTAATTTAATGCCCGCGGCCAGCTTGAACCCCGCAGCCAGCCTGAACCCCTTGGCCGGCCGGGCCGAGCTGGCAAGCCCCACCCTGCTGACGCCCGTTTTGGCTGGCATAAGCCCTGTAACAGACGCCGAACCCGCTACCCTGACAGTCAAAGGCCTGAGCGAATTGAGCTGGCAGATGGGCAAGCCCCTGGGCCAGCTGGTGGCGGCTCCTTTGGCGCAGACTGCCGGCGCTACGGATGTCATTGCCCCCGACACGGACGCCGTGCGGCTTCAATTGATGTTGCCGCGTGAGGCCATCATGGCCTTGACGCGCCGCCTGGCCACCATGAGCGGCACCGGGC
The DNA here is from genome assembly GCA_964201305.1 of Polaromonas sp. Taxonomy (GTDB): domain Bacteria; phylum Pseudomonadota; class Gammaproteobacteria; order Burkholderiales; family Burkholderiaceae_C; genus Polaromonas. The sequence continues at coordinate 650 of CAXNEG010000150.1, read as the reverse complement.
AGGCCGCGGCCTGGGGCGGTTTGACGGCCAATGCACTGGCCAGCGCCTCGACTGCCGCTGTTCAAAGCCGGCTTGACCTGAGCGAATTTTTCAAAGCAGACGGGACATTGCTCGGCGCTGTGGAGGCGGAAGTCTTGGACGCAGCCCCCGGTGAACGGACTCCGGCCTCCCTGGCACCGATTGCTGAGGGCGCACGCTCGACGAGCTCTCAGCTGAGCCAGTCCAGCACCACCAGCCCGGTGGCCAGCCAGGCCGGCCAGCGCCTGGAGCATTACCAGCAGCTCGCAGACCGCCTGGGTCAGGCCCTGGCCCAGTGGCTGCAGTCCCAGATCGAACGCGGTGAGTGGAAAGTACAAATGCGCATGGACCCGGTCAGCCTGGGTCGAATTGACATGGAACTTGACATGCGCGCTAGTGGCTTGGATGCGGTTTTCCGCACCGACAACCCCCTCACACGCGAGCTGATTGCACAAGGTCTGCCCAAGCTTCGGGAGAGCTTGACTCAATCAGGCACGGCAGTTGCTAATGTCTGGGTGAACGGTGATTCTGCGCGTCAATCTGGCGGAAATCCGACACCCCACAAGAACCCTTCTAAAGCGCAGGCTCAACAGGGCGATGAAGACCAGGGGCAGGGCGCTCAGGCAGTCCAG
>CAXNEG010000149.1:0-4424 GCA_964201305.1 Polaromonas sp. | reverse complement strand
GCTGATTTTGAAGCCGCCATCCGCCAGAGCTTTGCGCTGCTCAGCGCCGGCAACCCGCAGGCCAGCTTTGCGGTGCGCTCCTCGGCCACGGCCGAAGACTTGCCTGACGCCTCGTTTGCCGGCCAGCAGGAAACCTTTTTGAACGTGGTTGGCGTCGAAGACGTGCTTCACAAAATGAAGGAAGTTTTTGCTTCCCTCTACAACGACCGCGCCATCAGCTACCGCGTGCACAAGGGCTTTGCCCATGCGGATGTGGCTCTGTCTGCCGGTGTGCAGCGCATGGTGCGCAGTGACTTGGGCGCGGCGGGCGTGATGTTCACCATCGACACCGAAAGCGGCTTTGAGGACGTGGTTTTCATCACCTCCAGCTACGGCCTGGGCGAGACGGTGGTGCAGGGCGCCGTCAACCCGGATGAGTTTTATGTGCACAAGCCCATGCTGCGCGCCGGTCACCGTGCGGTGATCCGCCGCAACCTGGGCTCCAAGTTGCTGCAAATGGAGTTCACCACGGCCCAAGAGAAAAAGGCCGGCGGCAAGCTGGTCAAGACGACCGACGTGCCGGTCGAGTTGCGCAACCGCTATTCACTGACCGACGCCGATGTCGAGCAGCTGGCGCGCTATGCACTCATCATTGAAGACCATTACGGCCGCGCCATGGACATCGAATGGGGCAAGGACGGTACCGACGGCGAGCTTTACATCTTGCAGGCCCGCCCGGAAACCGTCAAAAGCCAGTCCAAGGGCAAGGCCGAGCAGCGCTACAAGCTCAAGGGCAAGGGCACCGTGCTGACCGAGGGCCGCGCGATCGGCCAGAAGATCGGTACCGGGCCGGTTCGCATCGTGCGCCATATCTCGGAGATGGACCAGGTGCAGGCCGGCGACGTGCTGGTGACCGACATGACCGACCCGAACTGGGAGCCGGTCATGAAACGGGCCAGCGCCATCGTCACCAACCGTGGCGGGCGCACCTGCCACGCGGCCATCATTGCGCGGGAGCTGGGCATTCCCGCTGTGGTCGGCTGCGGCGACGCCACCGAGCAGCTCAAGGACGGCATGCTGGTGACAGTGAGCTGCGCCGAAGGCGACACAGGCAACATTTATGACGGTCTGCTGGAAACCGAAGTCACCGAGGTGCAGCGCGGAGACATGCCACCCATCGACATCAAGATCACGATGAACATCGGCAACCCGCAACTGGCTTTTGATTTTTGCCAGATACCCAACCACGGCGTCGGCCTGGCGCGGCTTGAGTTTGTCATCAACAACAACATCGGCGTGCATCCCAAGGCCATCCTCGACTATCCGAATGTGGATGCAGACTTGAAAAAAGCCGTCGAGAGTGTGGCCCGGGGGCATGCCTCGCCGCGCGCCTTTTATGTCGACAAGGTCGCAGAAGGTGTGGCCACCATCGCTGCGGCCTTCTGGCCCAAGCCGGTGATCGTGCGCTTGTCGGACTTCAAGTCCAACGAGTACCGCAAGCTCATAGGCGGCTCGCGTTACGAGCCTGAAGAAGAAAATCCGATGCTCGGTTTTCGTGGTGCAGCCCGCTACCTTAACCCCGACTTCGCCGAGGCCTTTGCCATGGAATGCGAAGCCCTCAGGCGCGTTCGCAAAGACATGGGTCTGACCAATGTCGAAGTCATGGTGCCCTTTGTACGCACTCTGGGCCAGGCCAAGGCGGTCACTGAACTGCTCGCCAAACACGGTCTCAAGCGCGGCGAAGACGAGCTGCGCCTCATCATGATGTGCGAGGTGCCTAGCAATGCCGTTCTGGCCGACGAATTTTTGGCCTTCTTTGACGGGTTTTCCATTGGCTCTAACGATCTGACCCAGCTGACGCTGGGCCTGGACCGTGACTCTGGCTTGGAAGTGCTGGCCAAAGACTTTGATGAGCGCGATCCGGCCGTCAAGGCCTTGCTCAGCCTGGCGATACAGGCCTGCCGCCGTCAGGGCAAGTACGTGGGTATCTGCGGCCAGGGCCCCAGCGACCACCCGGATTTTGCACATTGGCTACGGGACCAGGGCATCGGTTCTATCTCGCTGAATCCGGACACGGTGATCGACACCTGGAAAAACCTGTCAGGCTCAGGCACGGCATGAGCCTGTGGCGGCGCAGGCCTGGCGACATGGCCTTCGTTCTGAATCGGGGGGGCTGGCATGTCCGATGACCTCCAATCTGATACCGAGTTCAGGCAGGCCGTTAACCGCGTTTACCGCTGGTATGCCGCGGGCTTCATCGCCTTTGTCTTGGTGTTGGCATTGTTGGAGCAGCAGGGCTTGTCAAGGCAAGGCATAGGCCTGATTTTTCTGCTGGCCACCATCGGGCTGTATGCCGGCATCGGCATCATGAGCCGGACCACCGATGCTTCCGAATACTACGTGGCGGGGCGTCGTGTGCCGGCGGTCTACAACGGTATGGCCACGGGCGCTGATTGGATGTCGGCAGCCTCCTTCATCAGTCTGGCCGGTACGCTCTACCTGACGGGCTTTAACGGCCTGGCCTTCATCATGGGCTGGACCGGCGGTTACTGTTTGGTGGCTTTTTTGCTGGCGCCTTATTTGCGCAGGTTCGGTCAATTCACGATTCCCGATTTTCTGGGCGAGCGCTACGGCGGCAATCTGCCGCGCATGCTGGGTGTACTGGCTGCGCTGCTGTGCTCTTTCACTTACGTGGTGGCGCAAATTTACGGGGTTGGCATCATCACGGCACGCTTGACCGGCGTGGCCTTCGAGCTGGGGATTTTTCTGGGTCTGGGCGGTATTTTGTTGTGCTCATTTCTGGGGGGCATGCGGGCGGTCACCTGGACACAAGTGACGCAGTACCTGGTGATCATCGTTGCTTACTTGCTGCCGGTGGTGTGGCTGTCAGTCAAGCAAACCGGTATTCCTGTGCCGCAAGCTATTTACGGCTACCAGTTGCAAAAAGTCAGTGCACGCGAGGACGAACTGATCCAAGATCCCAAGGAGCAACAGGTCCAACAAATTTTCAGTCAGCGTTCGGCCGAGCTGGCGGCCAAGCTGCTGGATCCGGCAGCCGCTTTGTCGGCAGACAGGGCGCGTGCCAACCGCGAGGTCGCCGCCTTAAAGGCTTCGGAGGCACCGGTGTTCGACATTTATGCCGCCGACCGGGCATTGTCCAATTTGCCCCGTAATCCGGAGGTGGCGCGCGCCTTCTGGACGCTGGCCAAAGCGGAGGCCGAGGCCAAGTCCAGGCCGCTCAATGGCATGCCGCCGCATGCACAGCAGTTTGCCGGTGACCCGGCGGGCGATGCGCATGCGCGCCATGAGTTTGAAATCTCGAGGCGCAATTTCCTGGCACTGGTGTTCTGCCTGATGGTGGGCACGGCCGCATTACCGCATATTTTGATCCGCTACTACACCGTACCCAGCGTGAGGGAGGCACGGCAATCGGTCACCTGGTCGCTGTTGTTCATCGTGCTGGTCTACCTCACGGCTCCGGCGCTGGCAGTGTTGGTGAAGTATGAAGTTTTCACGCTGGTGGTTGGCACGCCATTTAGTCAGTTACCCGACTGGATCACTGCCTGGAACAAAGTTGACCCGTCCTTGCTGTCGGCTGTGGACGTGAACCGGGACGGCATTTTGCAGCTCAATGAGCTGTCGATAGGCGGCGACATTATCATGCTGGCGGCCCCGGCCATCGGAGGTTTGCCCTATGTGGTCTCGGGCCTGGTGGCAGCTGGCGGGCTGGCTGCCGCGCTGTCCACCGCCGACGGCTTGTTGCTGACGATCTCCAGCGCCCTCAGCCATGACGTTTATTACAAGATGATTGATCCAAACGCCTCAACCGCCCGCCGCGTGACCTTGTCCAAGGTGCTGCTCTTGGTGGTGGCTCTGGGGGCAGCCTATGTGGCTTCTCTCAAACCGGCGGATATCCTGTTTCTGGTTTCGGCGGCCTTTTCGTTCGCTGCGGCTGCTTTTTTTCCGGCATTGACGCTGGGCATTTTCTGGAAGCGGGCGACCGGCCTGGCTGCTTCGCTGGGCATGGTCGCGGGCCTGGGCACCACACTGGTGTACATGAGCATGACCCAGCCCTGGATGCGCAGCCTGTTTGGCGTGACCCGGCCAGTTGAGCTATGGTGGGGCATTCAGCCGATTTCGGCCGGGGTGTTCGGGGTGCCGGTCGGTTTTGCTGTCATTTTGGTGGTCAGCTGCCTGACCCGGCGACCGGACACCCATGTCATGGACCTGGTCGACCATGTGCGCTACCCCGCAGCACTGCCGCTTCGGCCTGAAAAAAGACAAGTTTGAGCTCCGTTGGCAGGCGGGCTATAATCATGGGCTTCGCCTTGCTGCACCCTTAACGACGCTGGGGCAGCTTTTACCAACCATAAGGAGAGTTTATGCGTCACTATGAAATCATCTTGATGATCCATCCGGATCAAAGCGAGCAGGTTCCGGCCATG